>NZ_CP067102.1:900000-1077500 GCF_016616885.1 Bradyrhizobium diazoefficiens
GCGAATGGAAAGAACCCCTCATCCGGCGCGCTCACGCGCGCCACCTTCTCCCACAAGGGGAGAAGGAAGAAGAACCTCACGACCCCCCGCCAGCGGTGCCCGAGTTCACCGGCGCCAGCGCGTCTTCGCGGCAACGCCAGCCGTCGGCGGCTTTCACGAAAGCAAAGGTCCGCTGGATCCGCAGGCGGCGCGTGACGTTGAAGGCGGCTGCGGCGCGCTCCTTGTTGCCGGCTCCCGGTTGCGGCCGGCCGGTGCTGGGGTCCCAGCAGGTGCCGGTGCAGGTCGAGGCGACCTTGCTGCAGGCGGTGAACGGTGCCAGCACGACCATCTCGATCTCGCCGGTGACCTGCGCCTCCTGATCCGTCACCTGGCTGTCGAGCGCGTAGACGCGGTTGATGCGGAGGAAATTGCCGCACGAATTGGCGGCGTGGATGCGCGCGGCGCAGAAGTCGACGGCATCGGTGTCGGGCTCCTTGGCCGCGACCTGCCGGCCGAACACTTTCTTCGGATCGCCCTTGGCGGCCGCGATCTCGTCGGTCTTGCGCTTCAGATAATCGGCGAGGCAATCTTCCGCGGAGCCAAGCTCCTGAAGCGGCACGTTCTCCTTGCCGACCAGATTGCACTTGCGATCGCGCTCTCGCGTCCAGCGGCCGTATTCGGCGAAGGCAAAGCGCGCCGCGGTCGGGTCCAGCTTGCCGATCAGGCCGAGCACCTGGCTGTTGAGCTCGGTCTCGGTGAGCGCCAGCGACGGGTCTGCGCAGATCAGCGCGCCGGCCGCGGTGTTGGCCGCGAGACAGTCGAAATCCGGATCGCGCACGATCGCGGCGCGATCCTCGGTCACCTTGAGAAGGCAGGCCTTCACCCGGTCAAAATCCTCAGCGCGGATCGCGGTCTGGCCGACGATGCCGCAGCCGAGATTGCGTTGGCGGATCCAGATCGCGTTCTCTTCGATGCCAGGCAGGCGATCCGGCAGCCGGGCGAGCCGCGCCTCGACAGCGGTGCTGAGCTTTTCGGCGGCGACAGACAGCTCGGGATCACCGCAGAACAATTGATTGCCGGGGTCGCGGATCTGTTGGCAGTTGTTCCCGGCGAACAGCGGCAGCCTGTCGGCCACGGAGCGATCGGATGTGCCGGATTGCGCGAAGCCTGGTGCCGCAGGCCAACCCAGCACTACCGGTAACGCCAGCAGCGCAAGCACAGTCAGCACGATCAACCGCATTCCAATTGCCCCCAGCATGGCCATGGCCATGCTAGCGTCCCGGATCGTGCGGCGAAATGGGTTTGTGGCGGGTGGTTGCGGCGAGGTCAGCGCGCCTCGGCCTCGGCCGACACCATCGACACCCGCTGGCTTTCGCCGCGCACGGGTTCGCCGACATATTTCAGCACGGCGGATTGGTAGAGCACGTACAGCGGCTGGTAGTTGCGCGCGTCGTCATCCTCGACCATCGCCATGCGGCGGTTATCCAGCATCAGCCAGTGGCCGTCGAGCTTTGCCGAGGCAACCGCATGGCCTTCGCCGTTGCGGGTATCGCGCACCACGACGAGGCGAAGGTCCTCCGCGGCGACACCGGCAAGCCGCAACGCGGCCAGCTTGGCGATGGCGTAATCTTCGCAATCGCCGGCGCCGCGCTGGAAGGTCTCGAGCGGCGAGCTCCAGATGTCTTCGGCACCGTCATTTTCGGCGCGGATGGCGAGGTTGATGGCACGGTTGGTTTCGCCGAGCAGCGCACGGCCGTCGTGGCTGCGGGCCTGGTCGACGATGGCGAGCAGTTTCAGCGCCGCAGGCGAGGCGCAATTGTCGCGGTCGCCATCGCACAGCGCCAGCTGCACCATGTCGCCGTCGAGCCTCTCTTTCAGCGCGAACCATTTCTGCCGCAGGCCGCCGGTGGAAATGGCGAAGGCGAACACGCCGAACGGCTCGGCCGATTTGCGCACGAGCACGCCAGCGCCCGGCGACAGCAATGTGCCGGCACGAAGGTCGGCGGCCGATCCGACCAGGATCAATCCGCACAGGACAAGGACAGCGCGCCAGGCGCGCGAGCGAGCAGCGGTCTCCATCTGACATCCCCTTATCCGGCTTCGCCAGGTCCCCTTCGACCTTGACGTGCCGGGCTTGTTGCTTTCGCGGAGATAGTGCGAGGTGGGCCGTTTTGTTCTGCTTAACGCGCTTGGGCGGGGCGCCAAAACCGCTGGGCAGGCTGAACCGGGCCTGCGCAAATTGCGTAAAATTTTACGATTCGCTGGCTAGGAGAGGCCGCGCCGCCGCGAAATGGCGCCAATTGGAGGCAGAAGTTGTGGGCGCGCCGATTCTACGTCTATGGCTAACGACCGGCTATTTCACGGGTTCTGTTAGCTGGATCACAGATTTAACTCCGTATTTGCCGCAGGATGCTGCGGGGAACCACGAAGGAAAGATGACGCAAGTATCTGTCGCCAGATCAGTGCGGCTGATTACTTTAGACGACTGAAAATGTGCGCAATAAGCCGGATTTGACCCCAAAATATTCGGAAAAATACCTGAGCTTATCTATGGATGTCGCTATAGGCATAGTCATGGGCGGCCAAGTGATGCGAAATCACACAAGCAATAGATGGTTTCGCTAAGGACTTGGTAATGATATGCAAGCTTAGGCGGTGGATTACTTCTTAATAATTAACCTTTTTCGGTGCTTGATTGAATTACGCTGGCAAATTTGACGCCGCGCTCTCTTTGGTTGGCCCGGGTTCCCGCCCGGCTGCCTCAGACCATGTCGATTCCTTTACCGCCAAGGCGCATGGCCACGTGCCCGACGGCGCGGTCGTCGTTGCCGACCCCAATCTGATCTTTCACGGTGAGTTCAAGCGCACGGGTGTCGATCTCGTGCTGTCGCACGACGGCCATGAGGTCGTCGTTCACGACTATTTCAGGGGCGACAAGCGCGCGGCGATCGCCTCGCCTGATGGCGCCCATCTCACCGGCGATATCGTCAGCGCGCTCACGGGTTATGTTCAATACGCGCAGGCCGCGCCCGGCGCTGCCGCGGCGCAGGTGATTGGCCACGTCACCAAGCTGACCGGCAGCGCGACCGCGATCCGCAACGGCGTCTCGGTCATCCTGAACAACGGCGACAATGTCGAGAAGGGCGACGTGGTCTCGACCGGCTCGGATTCGACGCTCGGCGTCACCTTCATCGACGGCACCGTGTTCGGCCTGTCCTCCAACGCGCGGATGGTGCTGAACGAGATGGTCTACGACCCCAACGGGTCGAACAATTCCTCGCTGCTCAGCCTGGTCGCGGGCACCATCACCTTCGTCGCCGGCGAGACCGCCAAGCACGGCGACATGAAGATCGACACGCCGGTCGCCACCATGGGCATTCGCGGCACAGCGGTGCTGACCGAGATCAATTTCGTCGTTCCCTCCGGCGGCGGCGATCCGCAGCCGCAGGCGAACTTCCAGGTGCTGGTCGAGCCGAACGGCACCACCGGCTCCTACATCCTGTTCGACAAGCTGACGCTGCTGCCGATCGCGACGGTCAACCAGGCCGGCCAGATGATCCAGATCAGCGGCGGCAACGTCTCGGTCACCAATGCGCTGCTGTCGCCGGACGTGCAGAAGCTGATCACCGACGTGTTCACGCTGAAGTTCACGGACAACAACACCAACACCAAGTTGACCACGAACTTCACCGACACCATCACGCAGAACGGCAACATCGTCTTTATCAAGACCGACACCGGTGCCACAGCGACCGCGACCTTTACCAACACCGTCAACAATGGCACCGGTCCTGGGCAAGGTGGGACGGACAAGGGGGGCGACCGCTTTCCCGGCCCGCCGCAGGCGCGTAGCCTCGATGCCGACGGCAATGTGACGTCGTCGTTCAAGCTGACCGAGCATGCGAACGCGACCGCCGATCACTTGGATGCAACCGGCGACACCGTCGGGCCCGACATCCTCATCTTCCGGATCAACTTCGTCGACCAAAACCTGGGCGACCGGCCGACGGTGTCGGTGAACCTCGCTGACGCACCGAACTACGTCTACATGGACGCCGGCCATCACGACGTCACCGGCTCGCTCAGCGCTCTCCAGAAACAGGACATCGCGGCAACGCAGATCCAGATCAACGTGGCCGCCGACGGAGGCAACAACAATAACGGCTCTGCGACCCTGACCTACACGATCCCCGATCACACCTTCGACTTTCTCGCGGCGGGCGAGACGCTGACGTTGACTTACATGGTCCACGTCAACGACAATTTCGCAGTCCACCCCGAATCGACCGACATTCCGATCACGATTACGATCGCGGGTACCAACGACAAGCCCACCCTGGCGACGTCGGGCGGCACCGTCATCGAGAAGATCGGGACCGGCAACACTGCGCTGGACACCATTACCGGTGCAGTCACCTTCACCGACGTCGACCTGACAGATCGCCCGATCGTCGGCGCGGCGCTTTCGACCACCCAGCCGTTCAAATATCTCGATGCGCATGGCCACGATATCACGGCATCGCTGACGCCGGAGCAGCTTGCCGCAGTCGTCGCCGTCGAGGTGCCCTTGACGGTGGTGCAGGGCGCGGGAAACAGCAACAATGGTTCCGCGACCTGGACATACAGTGTTCCCGACCACTTGTTCGATTTCCTCGCCGACGGTGAGACGCTGGTCCTCAATTACGTGGTTCAGGTCGACGACGGGCACGGCGGCGTCGTCAGCACGCCGATCACAGTGTCCATCAATGGTGCCGATGTCAGCGTCAAGGGCACCAACGACGTGCCGACGATTGTGGCGACGTCGACCACTCCGACCGGCGCAGTCAAGGAGGACGCGGCGGCGACCTTGTCGGCTGGCGGCACCATCACTTTCAACGATCCCGATCTGACGGACACTCACACCGCGAGCTTCGCTCTGAAATCGACGGCCTCGAGCGCGCATCTGCCCGGCTTCAACGACAACGCTTCTCAAATTGGCACGTTCGCGCTCGCGGCGGTGCGCGAGAATCCCGGCGTCAGCACAGTCGGGTCGGTTGGCTGGAGCTTTACGCTCGACGACAAGGATCCGGCGCTGCAGTCACTGGCCGAAGGCCAGACCATCACCCAGATCTACACCGTCACGATCGACGATCATCATGGCGGCACAGTCACCCAGGACGTCACGGTCACGATCACCGGCACCAACGACGCCCCGACCATCACCAGCGATGCAGCCGCCGCCAAGGGCGGGGTGACCGAGGATGCGGCCACGCCGACGCTGTCGACCGGCGGCACGCTGGCGATCCAGGACCTTGACCTGATCGACACCCACACCGCCGCGGCGGTGTTCAAGTCGTCGGCCTCGAGCGCGCATCTGCCCGGCTTCAGCGAGGGCACGGGCCATATCGGCAGCTTCACGATCGATCCGTCGGTGACGGAATCGAACAGCGACACCGACAACGGTGCGACGCTGGGCTGGCACTTTACCCTCGACGACAACGACCCGGTGCTGCAGTCGCTGGCCGAAGGCCAGACCATCACCCAGATCTACACCGTCACCTTCACCGACAATCACGGTGCGCAGGTGACCCAGGACGTCACGGTCGTCATCACCGGCACCAATGATGCGCCGACCATCACGAGCGATGCGGCCGCCGCCAAGGGCGGGGTGACCGAGGATGCGGCCACGCCGACGCTGTCGACCGGCGGCACGCTGGCCATTCAGGATCTCGACCTGATCGACACTCACAACGCCGCGGCGGTGTTCAAATCCTCTACATCAAGCGCGCATTTGCCCGGCTTCAGCGAGGGCACGGGCCATATCGGCAGCTTCACGATCGATCCGTCGGTGACGGAATCGAACAGCGACACCGACAACGGTGCGACGCTGGGCTGGCACTTTACTCTCGACGACAACGACCCGGTGCTGCAGTCGCTGGCCGAAGGCCAAACCATCACCCAGGTCTACACCGTGACCTTCACCGACAACAATGGCGCGACGGTCACCCAGGACGTCACGGTCGTCATCACCGGCACCAATGATGCGCCGACGATCACGAGCGATGCAGCGGCCGCCAAGGGCGGGGTGACCGAGGATGCGGCCACGCCGACGCTGTCGACCAGCGGCACGCTGACCATTCAGGACCTTGACCTGATCGACACCCACACTGCCGCGGCGGTGTTCAAGTCGTCGGCCTCGAGCGCGCATCTGCCCGGTTTCAGCGAGGGCACGGGCCATATCGGCAGCTTCACGATCGATCCGTCGGTGATGGAATCGAACAGCGACACCGACAATGGCGCGACGCTGGGCTGGCACTTCAGCCTCGACGACAACGACCCGGTGCTGCAGTCGCTGGCCGAAGGCCAGACCATCACCCAGATCTACACCGTCACCTTCACCGACAATCACGGCGCGCAGGTCACCCAGGACGTCACGGTCGTCATCACCGGCACCAACGACGCCCCGACGATCACAAGCGATGCAGCCGCCGCCAAGGGCGGGGTGACCGAGGATGCGGGGCTGACGCTGCTGGTCGGTGGTATGCTGGTTATCCAGGACCTCGACCTGATCGACACTCACACCGCCGCGGCGGTGTTCAAGTCGTCGACGTCGGCCGCGCATCTGCCTGGCTTCAGCGACGGTACGGCGCTCGGGACCTTCACGATCGACCCGGCCGTGACCGAGTTGAACGCCGACACCAACACCGGTGCCACGCTGGGCTGGCATTTCAGCCTCGACAACAGCAATCCCGTGCTGCAATCGCTGGCCTACGGCCAGTCCATTACCGAGGTCTACACCGTCACCTTCACCGACAACCACGGTGCACAGGTGTCGCAGGACGTCACGGTCACCATCAACGGCGCCAACGACGCACCGACCGTCACGAGCGATGCAGCGGCCGCGAAGGGCGGGGTGACCGAGGATGCGGCCACGCCGACATTGTCGACCGGCGGCACGCTGGCGATCCAGGACCTCGATCTGATCGATACTCACACCGCCGCGGCGGTGTTCAAGTCGTCGACGTCGGCCGCGCATCTGCCTGGCTTCAGCGACGGTACGGCGCTCGGGACCTTCACGATCGACCCGGCAGTGACGGAGCTGAACACCGACACGGGCAATGGTGCGACGCTCAGCTGGCATTTCAGCCTCGACAACAGCAATCCCGTGCTGCAATCGCTGGCCTACGGCCAGTCCATTACCGAGGTCTACACCGTCACCTTCACCGACAACCACGGTGCACAGGTGTCGCAGGACGTCACGGTCACCATCAACGGCGCCAACGACGCACCGACCGTCACGAGCGATGCAGCGGCCGCGAAGGGCGGGGTGACCGAGGATACGGCCACGCCGACATTGTCGACCGGCGGCACGCTGGCGATCAAGGATATCGATCTGATCGACACGCACACGGCCGCGGCGGTGTTCAAGTCGTCGGCCTCGAGCGCACATCTGCCCGGCTTCGACGACAATACGCCGCTGGGGACCTTTACGATCGACCCGGCAGTGACCGAGCTGAACACCGACACGGGCAATGGTGCGACGCTCGGCTGGCATTTCAGCCTCGACAATAGCAATCCGGTGCTGCAATCGCTGGCCTACGGCCAGTCCATCACCGAGGTCTACACCGTCACCTTCACCGACAATCACGGTGCACAGGTGTCGCAGGACGTCACGGTCACCATCAACGGCGCCAACGACGCACCGACCGTCACGAGCGATGCAGCGGCCGCGAAGGGCGGGGTGACCGAGGATGCGGCCACGCCGACATTGTCGACCGGCGGCACGCTGGCGATCAAGGATCTCGATCTGATCGACACGCACACGGCAACATCGGTCTTCAAGTCGTCGACATCGACTGCGCATCTGCCCGGGTTCACCGACGGCACGTCTCTCGGCACCTTCACGATTGATTCGGCGGTGACCGAGGTCAACACCGACTCCAACAACGGTGCGACGCTGGGCTGGCACTTCAGCCTCGACAACAGCAATCCCGTGCTGCAATCGCTGGCTCAGGGCCAGTCCATCACTGAAATCTACACGGTCACCTTCACCGACAATCACCATGCGTCGGTCACGCAGGACGTCACCGTCACGATCCACGGCGCCAACGACGCCCCGACCTTGACCAATGTCGACGCGGGCACGCTCACGGACACGGCGGCGCCCGATCATTTCGCCGCTCTCACCGGAAAGCTGGCCGGAACTGATGCCGACGCCGGCGAGACGGCGACGTTGACCTACGCCGCGGTCAATACGGCGCACCATGCGGTAACGACGGTTGCGGGCCAGTATGGCTCGCTGACGGTCAACTCCGACGGCACCTACAGCTACGCTGCGGATGCCGAAGCCATCGACGCGCTGCCGGCAGGCAACTATTCGGACACCTTTACCGTCCAGACCACGGACGTCCACGGCGCCGTGGGCACGGCGACGCTCACGGTGGGCGTGACCGGTGCGGACGATGCGCCCGTGCTCAATGTCGACAATATCAGCGTGATCCAGCGTGACGACGAGCAAATCGTCGTTCACGGCCTCAAGATCACCGATGCCGACGCTGCTGCGGGTGAAACCTTCACGCTTCACGCGGCCACCGCGGCTTGGGGCAGCAATGTCAGCCCGTCGTCGGGTGCGGGTTCTCTTGCCAACATCAATACGAAGCTGGGCACCCTGACCTACAATGAAGGCCGCGGGGAACCTTCGACCGACAAGGTCACGCTGACGGTGGCCGATGGTCACGGTGCGACCGACACGCTCAATTTGATCTTCAATCTCCGTGAAGAGGGGCAGGAGAACAATGTCGCCCTTACCGGGACGACCGGAAAGGACGTGTTCTTCGGAACGGTTGGGCGCGACCAGTTTGTGTTCGCAGCCAACTCGAACCGCGACACGATCGTGAACTTCGGGCCCGGTCACGACCATATCGACCTGTCGGCAGTCGTCACGACCCACGACGTTTCCGTCTGGATGAGTCAGCACGTGGCGGCCTCGCCGATGAATTCGGCGGATACCCTGATCACGATTGATGCGGCAGACACCATCCTCCTGAAGGGTGTCACCGCCAGCAGTCTCCACGCGAGCGACTTCATCGTTCATACCTGAGGATTTTGGACGTTACCGGTCGCCTGCATACCCGGCCGGAACTGCCATTCATCGTCAAAGCGTGATATCCGATCTGAATGAAACGTCTCAAAATCCTGCGCCGGTGGTTTGCGCGAAAGTTCGGCTTTGCGCGGATGGTCTGCCTCGGGCTGCTCGTCGTCTTCGCCGGCTTGCGCCTCTGGGATCCGCCGCCGGTCCAGGAAATACGGCTGCGCACTTTCGACATGTTCCAGCTGATCGACCCGCGCGACAAGAAGGGGGTGCGGCCGGTCACCATCGTCGACATCGACGACAGGAGCCTCGCCAAGTTTGGCCAATGGCCGTGGTCGCGGACACGGATCGCGGACATGATCATCAACCTCACCAACAACGGTGCGGTGGCGATCGGCTTCGACGTGGTGTTTTCAGAGCCCGACCGGCTCAATCCGGATTTGGTCGCGAGCCAAATGCGCTATCTTGACGACGCCACCCGCACAAGGCTGCGCGAGTTGCCGAGCAACGACCAGATCCTCTCGGATGCGATCAAGCGCTCGCTCGTGGTGCTGGGCGAAACCGGGCAGCCGAAGGTCGGCTCCGAGCTCGACAAGACGCTTCCCTTCACCGGCGTCGCGACGGTCGGCGAAGAGAACGCCGAAAAGTTTCTGTTCGAATTCCCCGGCCTGCTGCGCAACGTGCCCGTCATCGAGAAGGTCGCCGCCGGTCGTGGCCTGTTCTCCATCAAGACCGAGCGCGACGGCTTTATCCGCCGTGTGCCGATGATCATGCGTGCCCAGGGCAACATCATGCCCTCGCTCAGCCTCGAGATCCTGCGGGTCATCACCGGCACGCCGACGCTGCTGGTGAGGACCGATAAGACCGGGATTCGGGCGATCCGCCTCAAAGGCATGGAGATCCCGACCGACAAGAACGGCCAGCTCTGGGTGCACTATGCCCGCCAGGACCCTTCAATCTATGTGTCGGCCGCCGACGTGCTCGACAACAGCATCTCGCCGAGCAAGATCGCCGGCAAGCTGGTGCTGATCGGCACCTCCGCGGCCGGGCTGTACGACCTCAAGACCACGCCGGTGTCCTCGACCATGCCCGGCGTCGAGATCCACGCCCAGGTGCTCGAAAGCGTGCTGAGCGGCGCGGTGATCTCCCAGCCGAACTACGCGCTCGGCGTCGAGCTGCTTGCCGCGCTGATCATCGGCATTCTCGTCATCATCTTCACGCCGAACCTCGGCCCCGTCCGGCTCGTGCTCGCGGGCGCGATGTTCGCCGCCATCCTGATCGGCACGTCCTGGTTCTACTATTGGCGGTACCGCTACCTCATCGACTTCACCTATCCGCTGCTGTCGACCACCGCGATCTATCTGACCTTCATCTTCGCGAGCTTCGTGCGCGAGCAGCGGCAGCGGAAGGAGATCCGCGGCATCTTCGCGCAATACATGTCGCCCGTTCTGGTCGAGCAGATGGCGCAGTCGCCGGAAAAGGTCGTGCTCGGCGGCGAGGAGCGCGAGATGACCATCATGTTCTCCGACGTGCGCGGCTTCACCACGATCTCGGAGAGCTACAAGCATGATCCGCAGGGGCTGATCGTGCTGATGAACCGCTTCCTGACGCCGCTCACCGACGTGATCATCGAGGAGAAGGGCTACGTCGACAAATACATGGGCGACGCCATCATGGCGTTCTGGAATGCCCCGCTCGACGATGCCGAGCACCAGGTCAACGCCTGCGAAGCCGCGATCCGGATGCTCGAGAAGATCGACGTGGTCAATAGAGAGCGCGAGCAGGAAGCCGCCGATGGCGGCCACGTCTATATCCCGCTCAACGTCGGCATCGGTCTCAACACCGGCATCGGCGTCGTCGGCAACATGGGCTCCGACCTGAAGAAGAACTATTCGGTGCTCGGCGACAGCGTGAACCTGGCGTCACGCCTGGAAGGCCAGACCAAGGAATACGGCTTTCCGATCATCGTCGGCTCCCGCACTGCGCTCGCCGCCAAGGACAAGTTCGCGATCCTCGAGCTCGACTTCATTATGGTCAAGGGCAAGAGCGAGCCGGAGGTGATCTATGCCATCGCCGGCCGCGAGGATGTGATGCAGTCGGGTGCGTTCCAGCGCCTGCGCAACATTACCATCGAGATGCTCGGCTGCTATCGCAACCGCGACTGGCACGGCGCACTCGACGCCATCGAACGCGGCCGCCGCAGCGAGGATGCCGACACGCTGGAAAAGCTGTTCAAGCTGTACGAAGCCCGCATCAAGGAGTTTCGCGCCAATCCGCCGGCGGAAGGCTGGACGGGGGCGTATGCGCTGCTGACGAAGTAGTGTTGTTGCTTGTAGGGTGGGTTAGCCGCGCGACCGCGCGAAGCGCAGTTCGCGAGGCGTAACCCACCAACTCCGGTCCGCATTCGCAGAAGCATGATGGGTTACGCCGAGCAGATGCGCTTCGCGCATCTGCAGGGCTAACCCACCCTACGATTCCCCGCCGCCCTCAGTCCACGCCGATCGTCGTCAGATCCTGGAACCAGTGCTGCGCCTGCACGAATTGCTTCACCTTCGGCGATAGCGCATGCGGGTTGGTGTCGTGGACGACCCAGACCAGCGCGGCGTCGTCGACGATCAGCGCGTGGGCCTGGGCGATCAGATCGTCCTGCTTGGCGGTGTCGAAGGTCTGCTTGGCCTTGTTGATCAGCGCGTCGACCTCAGGGTTCTTGTAGCCGCCCCAGTTGACGCCTACCGGCGCGATCTGGTCGGAGGCGAAGAAGCGGACGATGGCGTACAAGGGATCGGAGGTGACATAGGCGATGTTGTTGGCGGTGATGCCGGCGTTCATCTCGTCGGCCGCGCCCTTGCGCCAGTGCGTATAGAGCGTCTCCAGCTCGACCACCTTGAAGTCGATGTCGATGCCGATCTCCTTGAAGCTCTGCTGCAGAAATTCGTTCATCGGCAGCGACAGCATCTGGCCGGTGCCGCCCTGCGCGATGATGAACGTGGCCTTCAGCGGTTTTGCCTTGGAGTAGCCGGCTTCCTCGACCAGCTTCTTGGCAGCAGCGAGATCATACTTGATGTCGAAGCTCGGCTTGCCGAACCACGGGCTCGACGGGTCGACCTGGCCCTTGGCGGGTTTGGCCAGGCCATTCATCAGGCCGACCACACCTTCGCGATCGATCGCGAGATTGAGTGCCTTGCGCAGCCGGATGTCGGTCCAGGGCGAGCCCGGCAGCACGCTCAGATGATAATTCCAGACATGCGGTGTGACGTTGTCGACGATCTTCATGCCGGCGGCTTTCAGTTGCGGCACGGCATCGGGCGCCGGCGTCTCGATCAGGTCGACCTGGCCGGCGAGCAGCGCATTGGTGCGGGTCAGCGCCTCCGGCATCGGCACCAGCACGATCTTGTCGACCTTGGGAATACGCCTGGCGTTCCAGTAGTCCGGATTTTTGCTGAGCTCGGCGAGCTCACGCGGCACCAGCTTCGTCAGCTTGAACGGGCCGGTGCCGGAGGGCTGGCTCGCAAACTTGTCCCAGTCCTTGCCGAGCTTTTCATATTGCGCCGGGCTCGACACCAGAAACCACAGCATCTGATAGGGGAAGAAGGAGTCCACGGTCTTGGTCGTGATCTCCACGGTGAAATCGTCGATCTTGGCGTAGCTCGCCACCGAAGGCAGGCGGGTCTTCACCTGCGCGCTCTGCCGCTTGTCGAATTGCGGCGCCTTGTCGTTGAGCACCTTGTCGAGATTCCAGATCACCGCATCGGCGTTGAACTCGCTGCCGTCGTGAAACTTCACGCCCTTGCGCAACGCGAAGCGCCATTTGGTCTTGTCGGCGTCGTCGACCTTCCATTCCGTTGCGAGCCCCGGCACCAGCTTGCCCGGGCGATCGGAGACATCCATCTCCCACGCCACCAGCGGATCGTAGATCGTATAGGCTGTGAACTGATAGGCGCCGGCGCCGCGATCGGGCTGGCCCGTCGTCAGCGGAATATCCGCCATGGAGATGCCGTAGCGCACCACCGTTTCAGCGCGCGCCGAGATTGCGAATGAGGCCAGCGCAAGCACGGCGAGACAGGTCGATAATCGGGTACGCATGGCCCAAAGCTCCCAGGAAGAATTCGGGGCCAAACCTGCAATCTTGATGCCAGAATAGGCAGCGCGTTGCCTTTAGGCCGACGCGATCACAAGGACTTGTCGTCGCAGGGGCAATTTGCAGAATAAGTTTCCTCATTGGCATAGCCATTGCATACGTTTGCATCAAAATTAATCATCGAAAGCCGGAAGAGGACTAGGGCGATGCTTATCAAGACAACGACACGCGCGGCGCTGATTGCAGCGCTGGCCTTGGCGACCGCGGCTGCGTGGCCGCGTACGGCCAGTGCCGAAACCGTGCTGCGCATCGGCATGACGGCTGCCGATATCCCGCGCACGCTCGGTCAGCCCGATCAGGGCTTTGAAGGCAATCGCTTTACCGGCGTCACCATGTACGACGCACTCACCGGGTGGGATCTGTCCTCCGCTGATAAGGCCAGCGTGGTGATTCCCGGGCTCGCCACCGAGTGGAAGGTCGACGACACCGACAAGACCAAATGGACCTTCAAGCTGCGCCCCGGCGCCACCTTCCATGACGGCACGCCCTTCAACGCCGATGCTGTGGTGTGGAACGTCGAGAAGGTGTTGAAGCAGGACGCGCCGCAGTTCGACGCCAGCCAGGTCGGCGTCACCGCATCGCGCATGCCGACGCTGGCGTCCGCAAGGAAGATCGACGACATGACAGTCGAGCTCACCACCAAGGAGCCCGACAGCTTCCTGCCGATCAACCTCACCAATTTGTTCATGGCGAGCCCGACGAAGTGGCAGCACTTCTACGACAAGGCGGATGGCGCCGACGCCAAGGCGAAGTCGCAGGCCGCCTGGACCGCCTTTGCCAAGGACGCCGCCGGCACCGGCCCTTGGAAGATGGCGAGCTTCACGCCGCGCGAACGGCTTGAGCTGGTCAAGAACGCCAATTACTGGGACAAGGCCCGCGTGCCCAAGATCGACAAGATGGTGCTCTTGCCGATGCCGGAGGCCAACGCGCGCACCGCAGCGCTGCTCTCCGGACAAGTGGATTGGGTCGAGGCGCCGGCGCCGGATGCGCTGCCCGAGCTCAAGCAGCGCGGCTTCAAGCTCTACGCCAACGAGCAGCCGCATGTCTGGCCGTGGCAGTTCTCGCGCGTCGAGGGTTCGCCGTGGAACGACATCCGCGTCCGCAAGGCCGCAAATCTCTGCGTCGATCGCGAAGGTCTCAAGGACGGATTGCTTGCAGGGCTCATGGTGCCCGCGACCGGCACGTTCGAGCCCGGCCATCCCTGGCGGGGAAAACCGACCTTCGAGATCAAGTATGACAAGCCGGCAGCCCAAAAGCTGATGCGGGAGGCAGGCTTCGGTCCGAACAAGAAGCTGACGGTGAAGATCCAGACTTCCGCGTCCGGCTCGGGCCAGATGCAGCCGCTGCCGATGAATGAATATCTCCAGCAGGCGCTGGCCGAATGCTATTTCGACGTGCAGCTTGACGTCATCGAGTGGAATACGCTGTTCACCAACTGGCGCCGCGGCGCCAAGGACCCCTCGGCCAATGGCTCGAACGCGACCAACGTCACCTATGCGGCAATGGACCCGTTCTTCGCGCTGGTGCGCTTCCTGCAATCGAGCATGGCGCCGCCGGTCTCGAACAATTGGGGCTTCATCAACAATCCAAAGTTCGACGAGTTGGTGAAGAAGGCACGGCAAACCTTTGATCCCGCCGCGCGCGACGCCGCGCTCGCCGAGCTGCACGCGGCCTCCGTCGACGATGCCGCCTTCCTCTACGTCGCCCACGACGTCGGCCCGCGTGCGATGAGCCCGAAGGTCACGGGCGTGATCCAGCCGAAGAGCTGGTTCATCGACTTCTCGCCGATCTCGATGACGCCCTAAGGTGAGCAGCGAACTCGGTGCACCCTCTCCCCTTGTTGTGGGAGAGGGTGGTTTCGCAAAAGCCAAGCCGGGTGAGGGGTCTCTCTCCGAGAGTGACACTCTCTCATTGAACGATCGCATTCGCGGATAGAACCCCTCATCCGGCGCCGTAGCCGAAGCATCGCTTCGGCGTCGATTTTTAAGAACGGCCGCCAGAGGCGGCCTATGCCACCTTCTCCCACAAGGGGAGAAGGGAAGAAAGAATCGAAGTGCTCGCCTATACCGCCAGACGCATCGTCTATGTCATCCCGATCGTCATCAGCGTGGCGCTGGTGTGCTTTCTGCTCGTGCACATCACGCCGGGCGATCCGCTGGTCGCGGTGCTGCCGGCAGACGCCTCGCAGGAGCTCGCGGCGCAGCTCCGCGCCGCCTACGGTTTCGACCGGCCGCTGCCGGTGCAGTTCGGCCTCTGGCTGCTGCGCGCTTTGCATGGCGATCTCGGCAATTCCATCGCCACGGGCCGCCCCGTGCTTGCCGAAGTCATGCGCGCGGTCGGCAACACCGTCACGCTGGCGATTGCGGCCGCCATCATCGGCTTCACCATGGGCATCCTGCTCGGCCTGATCGCCGGCTATTTCCGCGAGACCTGGATCGACAAGCTATCGACCTCCCTTGCCATCGCCGGCGTCTCGGTGCCGCATTACTGGCTCGGCATGGTGCTCGTCATCATCTTCTCGGTGGAGCTGAACTGGCTGCCCGCGGTTGGCGCCGGGCCCGGCGGCTCCGCTGCCTGGGCCTGGGATTGGGAGCACCTCAAATACCTCGTGCTGCCGGCGATCACGACGTCGGTGATTCCGATGGGCATCGTCACCCGCACCGTGCGCGCGCTCACTGGCGACATTCTCTCGCAGGATTTCGTCGAGGCATTGCGTGCCAAGGGCCTGCACGAAACCGGCGTGTTCCGCCACGTCATCAAGAATGCCGCGCCGACCGCGCTCGCGGTGATGGGGCTTCAGCTCGGCTACATGCTCGGCGGCTCGATTCTGATCGAGACCGTGTTCTCCTGGCCGGGCTCGGGCTTTCTGCTCAACTCCGCGATCTTCCAGCGCGACTTGCCGCTGTTGCAGGGCACGATCCTGGTGCTGGCGCTGTTCTTCGTCTTTCTCAATCTGCTGGTCGACATCGCGCAGGCCGCGATCGACCCGCGCATCAAGCGGGGCTAGCGGAATGAGCGAGCTTCCGCTGTTTGCGACAAGCGACGCCGCGCTTCAGGCCGCGCCCGCGACCAAGGCGCGCGGCTATTGGGCGACCGTCGGCCGCCGCATCCTGCGTGACAAGGTCAGCATGGCCTGCGCCATCGTGCTGCTGCTGATCTTCCTCTCCGCAATCCTCGCGCCGTGGCTGGGTCTCGAAGATCCCTACAAGGGCTCGATGATCCGCCGCCTCCGCCACATCGGCACGGCAGGCTATCCGCTCGGTACCGACGAGCTCGGCCGCGATATGCTGGCGCGATTGATCTATGGCGGGCGGCTGTCGCTCGTGATCGGCATTTTTCCTGTGATCCTCGCCTTTTGCATCGGGACTTCGCTTGGTCTGGTCGCAGGTTACGTCGGCGGCAAGCTCAACACCGCGATCATGCGTACCATCGACGTGTTTTACGCCTTCCCCTCGGTGCTGCTGGCGATTGCGATCTCCGGTGCGCTGGGCGCCGGTATTCTCAACTCCATCGTGGCGCTGACCATCGTGTTCGTGCCGCAGATCACCCGCGTCGCCGAAAGCGTCACCACCGGCGTGCGTAACATGGATTTTGTCGAAGCCGCGCGTGCCTCGGGCGCGGGGCCGTTTACCATCATGCGCGTGCACATCCTCGGCAACGTGCTGGGTTCGATCTTCGTCTATGCGACGAGCCTGATCTCGGTCTCGATGATTTTGGCCGCCGGTCTCTCCTTCCTCGGCCTCGGCACCAAGCCGCCGGAGCCGGAATGGGGCTTGATGCTCAACACGCTTCGCACCGCGATCTACGTCAATCCCTGGGTTGCGGCATTGCCGGGCGCGATGATCTTTGCGGTCTCGATCTGCTTCAACCTGCTCTCGGACGGCCTGCGCAGCGCCATGGACATCAGGAATTAGACCATGAGAGAGATTCTGATTGTGGCGATGTCGGTGCCACACCTCTCCCCGATGATGGGGAGAGGTGGGAGACCGCGGCCATGAGCGAGACCAGCACATCCGTCGCCATGCTGGAGCCGATCGAGGACGTCGGCGGCGTCGCGCAGCCGCTGCTGCAGGTCAACGGTCTCACGAAGCACTTTCCCGTTCGTGGCGGGCTGTTCGCCGCGAAGCGCACCGTGCGCGCCGTCGATAATGTCTCCTTCTCTGTCGCCAAGGGCGAGACCGTCGGCATTGTCGGCGAATCCGGCTGCGGCAAGTCCACGACCGCGCGTCTGCTGATGCATCTGATGCCGCGCGATACCGGCGACATCATCTATGACGGCATGACCGTCGGCCAGTCGCTGTCTCTGCGCGAATTGCGCCGCGGCATGCAGATGGTGTTTCAGGACTCCTATGCCTCGCTCAACCCGCGGCTGACGATCGAGGAGTCGATCGCGTTCGGTCCAAAAGTCCACGGCATGGCGGATAGCGCGGCGCGCGCACTGGCGCGCGAGCTGCTCGGCAAGGTCGGCTTGCGCCCTGAAAACTTTGCCAACCGCTATCCGCACGAGATCTCCGGTGGCCAGCGGCAGCGCGTCAACATCGCACGCGCGCTGGCGCTGTCGCCACGGCTGGTGATTCTGGACGAAGCCGTCTCCGCGCTCGACAAATCCGTCGAGGCGCAGGTGCTCAATCTCCTCGCCGACCTCAAGCGCGAGTTCGGCCTGACCTACCTCTTCATCAGCCACGACCTCAATGTCGTGCGCTATATCAGCGACCGCGTGCTGGTGATGTATCTCGGCGAGGTCGTCGAGCTTGGCCCGGTCGATCAGGTCTGGGACCAGCCGGCACATCCCTATACGCGTGCGCTTCTTGCGGCGATGCCATCCTCCGATCCCGACCGCCGCACCGAAACGCCGCCGATCTCAGGCGATCCGCCCAATCCGATCGATCCGCCCGCAGGCTGTCGCTTCCACACCCGTTGTCCGTTTGCGGAGCCGCTCTGCGCAAATGCCGCACCAAAGCTCACTGCGCTGGATAAGATGGGCCACGAGGCCGCGTGCTACATGGCGATTCCGGGTTCAGGCCATAGCCGCTCGCGCCCATAGAGGAAACCGCATGACGAGACCAACGACAAAAGAAATCCAGGCGACTGCGCAAATCGCGGGTATCCCCGTGAACGATGAGATCGCGACGCGCATCTCCAATTCCATCGGTCCCGCTTTCGAAGGTTTTGCAGCCATCGCCGGCACGCTGCCGTTCGACCTCGAGCCCGCGCTCTATCCGCTCGCGCAGACGCAGAAGGTGTCGAAATGAGCTCTGAGCCTGCATTGATGACGCTCGCCGAGGTCGCGCGCGCGATCGCAACGAAGCAAGTGTCCTCGCATGAGGTGACGCGCGCGTTGCTACATCGCATCGCGCAATGGCAGCCGCATCTCAACGCCTTCATGTCGATCGAGTCGGAAGCCGCGCTGAAGGCGGCCGATGCCGCCGACGGCGAGCTCGCCAAAGGCGAGGTGCGCGGTCCGCTGCACGGCGTGCCGCTCGCGCACAAGGACATGTATTACGACGCTGGCCACGTCGCGACCTGCGGCTCGCTGATCCGCCGCGATTTCGTGCCGACGGTGACGTCGACCGTCCTGCAGCGCCTGAAGGATGCCGGCCAGATTCGGCTCGGAACGCTGCATCTGGCCGAATTCGCCTATGGCCCGACCGGCCACAATGCCCATTACGGCCCGGTCCGCAATCCGTGGAACGTCGCGCATATCACCGGCGGCTCGTCGTCGGGCTCCGGCTCGTCGGTCGCCGCGCGGCTGACTTATGCGGCGCTTGGCTCGGACACCGGCGGCTCGATCCGCATGCCCGCACATTTCTGCGGCGTCACGGGATTGAAGACCACAGTTGGGCGCGTCAGCCGCGCCGGCGCGATGCCGCTGTCGCAATCGCTCGACACGGTCGGCCCTCTCGCGCGCACCGCAGAAGACTGCGCGTTGCTGCTGGCGCTGATGGCTGGCCCGGACCCCGAGGATTCGACCACAAGCCGCGAGCCGCTGCCGGACTATGTCGCGGCGACCAAGGGCTCGCTGAAGGGCCTCAATATCGGCGTGCCCGCGTCCTTCTATGTCGACGATCTCGACGGCGAGGTTGCGCGCGTGCTGGACGAGACCATCGCGGTGCTCAAGCGCGAGGGCGCCGACATCCTCACAGTCGAACTGCCGGATCAGCGGCAATTGTCCTCGGCAAGCCAGCTCGTGCTCGCCGCCGAAGCCGCCGCCTTCCACAAGCGCTGGATGATCGAGCGGCCGCAGGATTATGGCCCGCAGGTCTTGATGCGGCTGCAGAACGGCCTCGCCGTTCCCGCCATCACCTATCTGGAGGCGCTGCGCTGGCGCGGCCCGGCACTCGCCGCGCACAATGCGGCGACCGCAGGCGTTGACGCGATCATCGCGCCGGCCTCGCCCGTTCCGGCGCCGACGATCGAGGAGAGCGACGTCGGCAGCGGATCGAACGCGCCGGCGTTGTTGCAGCGGCTGACGCTGTTCACCCGTCCGGTGAACTTCCTCGGCCTGCCGTCGCTCACCGTGCCCTCGGGCTTCACCAGGAGCGGCCTTCCTGTCGGCATGCAGCTGATCGGCCACTCCTTCGACGAAGCGACCTTGCTGACCATCGGCGCTGCGTTCCAGCGCGTCACCGACTATCACGACCGGGTACCCAGACTGCCGTCATGACAAATCTCGTCGAGATCTCAGGCCTCAACATCCGCTTCACCGGCGAGCGCACAGTCTATGCAGTGAACGATCTCAGTCTCTCGCTCGGAGACGGCGACGTGCTGGGCCTGCTCGGCGAATCCGGTTCGGGCAAGAGCGTGACCCTGCGTGCGCTGATGCGCCTATTGCCGAACAAGCGCACGCAGATTGCGGGCACGGTCAACGTCATGGGCCGTGACGTGCTCGCGATGAACGACGAGCAGCTCTCGTCGTTCCGCGGCCAGACGGTGTCGATGATCTTCCAGGAGCCGGCACTGGCGCTCGATCCGGTCTACACCATCGGCGCGCAGATCGCTGAAAGCGTCGTGCGCCACGAAGGCAAGTCTTATGCAGAGGGGCGCGCGCGGGCTTTGGAGATGCTCGAGGTCGTGCGGATCCCGTCTGCGAAACGGCGGCTGGACGTCTATCCGCACGAAATGTCCGGCGGCATGCGCCAGCGCGCGATGATTGCGCTTGCGCTCGCCTGCCGGCCAAAAATTCTGCTCGCGGACGAGCCGACCACGGCGCTCGATGCCACCGTGCAGATCCAGATCCTGCTGCTGCTGCGCGAATTGCAGCGCGAATTCGGCATGTCCGTCATCTTCGTCACCCATGACATTGGTGTTGCGATCGAGATCTGCGACCGCGTCGCGGTGATGTATGCCGGCCAGATTGTGGAGCAGGGGAGTCTTCGCGACATCGTCCGTTCGCCGGTGCACCCCTATGCCAAGGGCTTGCTCGCCTCGACGATCCACGGCGCCAAGCGCGGCCAACGGTTAGAGACCATCCCCGGCACGCCGCCGTCACTGGCCGAAAAGCCCTACAACTGTTCCTTCGCCCCCCGTTGCAAGCTCGCCGAGCCGCGCTGCCTGGAGCAATTGCCAGCGAATGTGGAGATCGGACCCGGCCGGGCGGCGCGGTGCGTGCTGGCCGAGCCGGTGGCGGCGTCGTAGGCCGGTGCGCTCCCGCGGCGCGCTCCTGATCTTAAAAATCCTCTGCGCCAACATCCAGTTGGCACAGTCCACCGCGCGCATCCCCGCGCCGCCATTTCTACGGTGCATGGGGTTGTTTTCGCGATTCTTGTTTGAGGGCTCCCTCCGGGAACACCATTCAGACCCCATTCATCCCGGTTCCGGTTCCATGCGCCCGTTCATGGAGAGG
Organism: Bradyrhizobium diazoefficiens; assembly: GCF_016616885.1. Taxonomy (NCBI): domain Bacteria; kingdom Pseudomonadati; phylum Pseudomonadota; class Alphaproteobacteria; order Hyphomicrobiales; family Nitrobacteraceae; genus Bradyrhizobium; species Bradyrhizobium diazoefficiens. Next base: position 921,031 of record NZ_CP067102.1, read on the forward strand.
GACTTCGACTTATGTATATTTCTGGCCAAAGCCTCATCGTCATCCTGTTCGTCGGCCTGATCGCCGGCTGGCTCGCGGGCAAGGTCGTGCGAGGGAGCGGGTTCGGCATCATCGGCGACATCGTGATCGGCATCGCCGGCGCGTTTGTCGCGAGCTTCCTGTTCCCGAAGCTCGGCATCCATATCGGCGTCGGGCTGGTCTCGGAGATCATCTATTCCGCCATCGGCGCCATCATTCTGCTGCTGGTGGTGCGGCTGGTGCGCGGCGGCGGCAGGCTCTAGCGGGTTCGATCGATCGGAACCTTGCGTCTCTCCCCAGCCTTGGCCGGCCTTGGGAGAGGCGCGCTTGTCTGTGCCATAAAAAGCCGCAAAGACTGTGAAATACCGGACTTGCGCATCAGGCCATCCCGGGTAGATGTGGCGGGGTCCGGATTAATTCGATTGCGATGCACGCGGGGGGAGAACCCGATATTAATCCGGGGCGTGTACGTCTCCATTTGCCTTTGGAAATCAGGGGTCTTGCCCCTTACCCGAAAGAGATCAGACTGATGGCAGCCGTTCCCGGCCTCCGCCGTTCAGAGCTCGGTGACGCGCTGCGTGCATGCCGCACGGCGTTCGTCGGCCTTGCCTTCATGAGCTGCATGATCAACCTGCTCTATCTGACCGGGTCGATCTTCATGCTGGAGGTCTACGACCGGGTGCTGCCGAGCCGCAGCATTCCGACCCTCGTCGGCCTGATCGTCCTCGCCGGCGGCCTCTATATGGCGCAGGGCGTGCTCGACATGATCCGCAGCCGCATCCTCGGGCGGGTCGGCACCGCGCTCGACGAGGCGCTGAACAAGCGCGTGTTCGACACCATCGTGCGCCTGCCGCTTTTGGTCGGCAGCCGCAACGAAGGGCTGCAGCCGCTGCGCGATCTCGACAATGTCCGCTCGTTCCTCGGCGGCATGGGCCCGAGCGCGTTCTTCGACCTGCCCTGGCTGCCGCTCTATCTCGGCATCTGCTTCGCCTTCCATGTCATGATCGGGGTGACCGCTTTGGTCGGCGCCATCATCCTGGTCGGTCTGACGCTGGTCACCGAATTCCTGTCCCGTCAGCCGGCGAAAGAGGCGATGGGCCTTGCTGCCCAGCGCAACGACCTCGCCCAGTCCAGCCGCCGCAACGCCGAAGTCTTGGTGTCGATGGGCATGGCCGGCCGGCTGAACGCGCGCTGGAGCGAGGCCAATGAAAAATACCTCGCCGGCAATCAGCGTGCGAGCGACGTCGCCGGCGGCCTCGGCGCGATCGCAAAAGTGCTGCGCATGATGCTGCAATCGGCGGTGCTCGCGGTCGGCGCCTATCTCGTCATCCACCAGGAGGCGACCGCCGGGATCATCATCGCGGGCTCGATCCTCTCGGCCCGCGCGCTGGCGCCGGTCGATCTTGCGATCGCGCACTGGAAATCCTTCGTCACAGCGCGCCAGAGCTGGCACCGCCTCAGCCGCCTGCTGGAACAGATGCCGGCGCAGGCGACGCCGACCCAGTTGCAGGCGCCCGTCGGCCGCCTCTCGGTTGAAGGCGTCGCGATGGTTGCCCCGGGCGACCAGCGTCTTATCGTCCAGGACGTCGCCTTCGCGCTCGAAGCCGGCAACGGCCTCGGCGTGATCGGGCCGAGCGGTTCCGGCAAATCCTCGCTGATCCGCGCGCTGGTTGGCGTCTGGCATCCGGTCCGCGGCAAGGTTCGGCTCGACGGCGCGGCACTCGACCAATGGTCGTCCGACGTGCTCGGCCGTCACATCGGCTATCTGCCGCAGGACGTCGAGCTGTTCGGCGGCACCATCGCACAGAACATCAGCCGTTTTGATCCGGAGGCGACGTCCGACGGCATCATCTCCGCGGCCAAGGAGGCCGGCGTGCATGAGATGATCATCAAGATGCGCGAGGGCTACAACACGCAAGTCGGCGAGCAGGGCACGTCGTTGTCCGCAGGCCAGGCGCAGCGTGTGGCGCTGGCGCGCGCGCTCTATGGCAATCCGTTCCTGATCGTGCTGGACGAGCCGAACTCCAATCTCGACACCGAAGGCGACGAGGCGCTGACCCGCGCCATCCGCAGCGCACGCGAGCGCGGCGCCATCGTCATCGTGGTGGCGCACCGGCCCATCGGCGTCGAGGCGGTCGACCAGGTCCTGGTGCTTCGTGACGGCCGCATGCAGGCCTTCGGTCCGAAGGAGCAGGTGCTCGCCCAGGTGCTGCAGCCCCGCGTCGCGCCGCCGGCTCCGATCAAGATCGTCAGCGAAGGCGGAGTGGCCAAACCATGAGCACGATGACGGTTGGCGGGACAAAGCCCGCCGCGCCCAGGACGGTGCGGGAGTCGATCCGGTTTCACCTGATCCTCGGGATATCGATCGTGCTGGTCCTGGCCATTGGCCTCGGTGGCTGGGCCTCGACGGTGCTGATCTCCGGCGCGTTGATCGCGCCGGGCCAGATCGTGGTCGAATCCAACGTGAAGAAGGTGCAGCACCCGACCGGCGGTGTGGTCGGCGAGGTGCGTGCCCACGACGGCGACGTGGTCAAGGCTGGCGACATCGTGGTGCGGCTCGACGACACCGTCACCAAGGCCAACCTCGCCATCGTCACCAAGAATCTTGACGCGGCACAGGCGCGAGCGGCGCGTCTCCAGGCCGAGCAGCGCGGTCTCGACAAGATCGAATTCCCGCCATCGCTGCTCGATCGCGCCGCGGATCCCGACGTCAAGGCGCTGCTCTCTGCGGAAACCAAATTGTTCGACGTTCGCGTCAACGGCCGTGCCGGCCAAAAGGCACAGCTCCGCGAGCGCATCCAGCAGCTCAACGAGGAGATCGAAGGTCTGTCCGCGCAGGAAAAAGCCAAGGACAAGGAGATTTCGCTGGTGCAGCAGGAGCTCACCGGCGTGCGCGATCTCTATGACAAGCATCTGGTGCAGATCTCGCGCCTGACCACGCTGGAACGCGACTCTGCCCGCCTCAATGGCGAACGCGCGCAGTACATCGCCTCGCGGGCGCAGGCCAAGGGCAAGATCACCGAGACCGAGCTCCAGATCATCCAGGTCGACAAGGACATGGTGAGCGAGGTCTCCAAGGATCTGCGCGAGACCAACGACAAAAGCGGCGAGCTGATCGAGCGCAAGGTCGCGGCCGAAGACCAGCTCCGCCGCGTCGACATTCGCGCGCCGCAGGACGGCATGGTGCTACAATCGACGGTGCACACCGTCGGCGGCGTCGTCACTGCCGGCGATGCGCTGATGCTGATCGTGCCGCAAGCCGACGACCTCCAGGTCGAGGCCAAGGTCAATCCGGTCGACATCGACAAGCTGCAGATCGGCCAGAAGACGCTGCTGCGCCTCTCGGCCTTCAACCAGCGCACGACGCCCGAGCTGAACGGTGTCGTCAGCCGCGTCTCGCCCGACGTCACCACGGACCAGCGCACGGGCCAGAGCTACTATACCATCCGCGTCTCGATGTCGGCGGCAGAGGTCGCCAAGCTCGGCGACTCCAAGCTGATTCCCGGCATGCCGGTGGAAGCTTTCGTCCAGACCGGCGACCGCACCATGCTGTCGTACCTCTTGAAGCCGCTGCACGACCAGTTCATGCGCGCGTTCCGGGAGAAGTGACGCTCGGAAAGCGTGTCGTCTCTATCCGTCATTATCCGTCATTGCGAGCGTAGCGAAGCAATCCAGTCTGTCCCCGCGACGAGATTTCTGGATTGCTTCGCTGCACTCGCAATGACGGCGCGGCTCTGTTCTTGCTATAGTTCGACTCAGGTCCCATAAACCCGGCGCTCGAACAATGCAGACCCCTCCGTCCATCGCCACAAAATCCTTCTCCGACGCTGGCCTTGCCGTCGCCCGTCTCGAAGAGATCTACGAGCGCAACACAAAGTTCCTGCGCGACCGGTTCGAAGCCTATGTCTCGGGCGAGGCGATCACGACGCGGGTGCGGGCCTATTATCCCTTCGTTCGTCTCACCACCGCGACGCATGCGCGGCTGGACTCGCGTCTCGCCTATGGTTTCGTCGCGGGACCGGGCGTGCACGAGACCAGCGTGACGCGGCCGGATCTGTTCCGCGCCTATCTCACTGAGCAGATCGGTCTCTTGATCCAGAACCACGGCGTTCCCGTCGAAATCGGCGAGTCCAACGAGCCGATCCCGATTCACTTCGCCTATCGCCGCGATATCAATATCGAAGCCGCCATCACCACCAGCGAGAATTCGCTGGTCACGCGATCGCTGCGCGATGCGTTCGATGTGCCTGATCTTGCCACCATGGACGATTCCATCGCCGACGGCACTTTCGAGCTTCAGCCGGGTGCGCCCGAGCCGCTGTCGCTGTTTCGCGCCGCCCGCGCCGATTACTCGCTGCGCCGGCTCTATCACTACACCGGCACCGATCCCGAGCATTTCCAGAACTTTGTCATTTTTACCAACTACCAGTTCTATGTCGATGCTTTCGCGCAGCTCTGCCAGCAGCGGCTCCAGTCCGGCGAGGCCGGTCTCGACGCCTTTGTCGCGCCCGGCAATGTGATCACGCGCAGCGGCGGCGCGACGACCGGTGATGCGCCCCTCCGCATGCCGCAAATGCCGGCCTTCCATCTGGTCATGCCTGGCTATCGCGGAATGACCCTGATCAATATCGGCACCGGTCCGTCCAACGCGCGCAACGTCACCGATCACGTCGCGGTGCTGCGGCCGCATGCCTGGCTGATGCTCGGGCATTGCGCCGGCTTGCGCAACACCCAGCGGCTCGGCGACTACGTGCTCGCGCATGGCTATGTGCGCGAGGACCACGTGCTCGATCGCGAGCTGCCGCTGTGGGTGCCGATCCCGGCCCTGGCCGAGATGCAGGTCGCGCTGGAGCAGGCGGTCGAGGACGTCACCGGCCTGGAAGGTTTCGAGCTCAAGCGCCTGATGCGAACCGGCACGGTCGCCAGCGTCGACAACCGCAATTGGGAGATCTCCGGGCCCGAGGTCATTCGCCGCATGTCGCAATCGCGCGCGGTCGCGCTCGACATGGAATCGGCCGCGATTGCCGCCAACGGTTACCGCTTCCGCGTCCCCTACGGCACGTTGCTCTGCGTCTCCGACAAGCCGCTGCATGGCGAGATCAAGCTCGCCGGCATGGCCAGCGAATTCTACCGTCGCCGCGTCGGCCAGCATCTCGAGATTGGCCTCAAGGCGCTGGAACGGCTCAAGCAGCAGGAATCGGAGCGGTTGCACTCGCGAAAACTGCGCAGCTTCGCCGAAGTCGCGTTCCAGTAAAGGACAACAGAACTGTCATACGAACATTGACGGCTCCGCGCACAGCGTCCCGGAATATCGTTGCCGGTGCAGGGTTATCCATTCGTCCGGGGCCGCTTGAAACAGCACAGGAGATGGCGATGTTCACGAGGATGATCAGGCTCGTCACGCTGGGTACATTTGCGGCGGCCTTGTTGAGTTTGCCGGCGTTTGCCGCGGGCGGCGGAGGTGGGGGTGGTGGCGGTGGTGGAGGCGCTGGCGTCGATCCCTTTGCCAGTCCCTATTCGGACCAGAAAGCGCAGCCGGCGCCGACTTATCCAAGGCGCCCTGGCACCAAGGCGACTCAGAAAGGCAAGAAGCCGAACAACCAGTCCAGTATCGATGATCCCACATTCGCGGCCGGCTACCGCGTCGCCTATGACACCATCTACGCGCGCAACGACTATGCGACCGCGATCGCGCAATTGAAGTCGCTTGGCCATGATGACCATCCGAACGTCGCCAACCTCATCGGCTATTCCTACCGCAAGCTTGGCGACTACGAGCAGTCGCAAGTCTGGTACGAGCGCGCGTTGAAAGCGGATCCGAACCACGTTCTGACATGGCAGTATTACGGGCTGTGGCAGCTGGAGCGGGGTAACCGCGAGCAGGCACTCTATCATCTGAGCCGGATTGCGGCCATTTGCGGGACGGATTGCGAGGAGTACAAATCGTTGGCCGCGGCGCTGGAGAAGCCGACTGGGACTGCGCTCGCCTATTAGGGGGCTGCGGCTCGTCTTGCGGCCAAGGTGACAAGCCGCCAGATTTTTTGCATTGTCCCGTTCGGGGGTGCGAACGGGACAATGGGATGCCGCTGGCGCGCGACAGGATCATCGGCCACGACTTCGAACGTCTGGCTTTCCGCTTCACCATGATGAATGACGGGGACGTCGTGCATTGCCAGATCAGCGATGCCGCGATGGACGAGCTCGCGGGCATGCAGGGTACCGAGAGCAGCGCGCGACAGGCGCAATTCATGTCGCTGCGCGAGACGATCGAGCGGCTGGCCTCAGACCTCTACGACGAGGCGCCGCGATTCAAGGGCTACGTCGTGCGGATTTTTACACGGCATTTGGGAAGGTGACTGCCGCTCAGCCCTCCAGCTTCCTGAGCAGCAACTTCAGCGCCGTCGCTGCAAACACCTGCATGTTTGCAAACCGGTCGTTGGCACCCGTCTCCAGCGTCATCACCTCTGCAGCCGGCCCCGCCACCGCCGTGCAGCTATGGCCGGCGGCATCGCCGTAGCGGTTGCCGGTGGGGCCGGCTGCGCCGGTCTCGGACAGGCCCCAGTCGGAGTTGAAGCGGCCGCGCATCTGCTCGGCCAGAAGTTTTGCGTAGGGCTCCGAGGAGGAGCGAAAGCCCTTCATTCCTTCGTCCGAAATATCCATCAGCACGCGCCTGGCGTCGCGGGTGTAGACCACCGCGCCGCCGAGGAAATAGGCGGAAGCGCCGGGCACTGCGAGCAGGCTCGCCGCGATCAGGCCGCCGGTCGAGGATTCCGCGACCGCAATGGTCTCTTTGCGCGCGATCAGTTTTGCCGCGACCTGTTCGGCAATGCCGACGAGCTCTTTCATCTCCAAAACCCCTATTCCTTTGCAACTGAGCTCAGCCTTCCTAGCATATGACAGAAGCCTTGGCCGAGTTGCGGGCGGAGGGCAGGCCTGCTTGAATGGAGGACAAGGCGAAGCGGCCAAGCGTCGTCCGCGACAAGACACGACGAGGAAACGTGAGAAGGGAGACGTCATGGCGTCCCTGATCGCCGGCGGGGTTGATTGCGACGTGCATCCGGCCGTGCCGCATCTGACCAGCCTGCTGCCATACCTGAACGACTATTGGCGCGATCAGGTGACGACGCGCGGCATGGTCGATCTCGTCTCGCAATCCTATCCGAAGAACTCGCCGATCGTGACGCGGCCCGATTGGCGTCCCGAGAAGGGCAAGCCGGGTGAGAGCCTGGAGGACATGCAGCGCCATGTGCTCGATCCCTTCCAGCTCACGCATGCCATCTGCAACCCGCTCTACGGCGTGCAGATGGTGTTTTCGGAAGATTTGCAGGCCGCGTTCTGCCGCGCGCTGAACGAGTGGCTCGCGAAGGAATGGCTCGACCGCGATTCCCGGCTGCGCGGCTCGATCGTGATCCCGACGCAAAGCGTCGAGAAGGCCGTCGCCGAGATCGAGCGCTGCGCCCAGGACAAGCGCTTCGTGCAGGTCTTGATGCTGGTGATGGGCGACACGCCGCTCGGCAAGCGCGCGCTGTGGCCGATCTACGAGGCCGCGGAACGGCTCGACCTCCCGGTCGGCATCCACGCCGGTTCCGCCTATCACAATCCGCCGACCGCGGTGGGCTGGGGTTCCTATCACATCGAGGATTATGTCGGTCAGGCCCAGGCGTTCCAGACCCAGCTCACCAGCCTGATCGTCGAGGGCGTGTTCGCCAAATATCCGCGGTTGAAGATGGTGATGCTGGAATCCGGCGTGTCGTGGATCTCGCCCTATCTCTGGCGCCTGCACAAGTTCTGGCGCGGGGTGCGGATGGAGACGCCTTGGGTCGATCGCGCGCCGCTGGAAATTGTGCGCAGCAACATCCGCTTCTCGTTACAGCCATTTGATGCGCCGCCGGACGAAGCGACATTAATTCGCCTGTTTGATCATATGCAGTCGGACGAATTGGTCCTATTCTCCACGGACTATCCGCACTGGCAGTTCGACGGCCAGGACGCGCTCCCCGAGGGCCTCACCCCCGATCTCGTGCGCAAGATCATGATCGACAATCCGCTCGCCACCTATCCCCGCCTGACCTAGCCCGCTGCCAAAGGAGGCAAGGCGATGAATATCCAGTTCCGCGAGAGCCTAGAGGCCGCTTCCCCCCCAACGACGAAGACCGCAATTGCCGACTGCGATATCCATCCGGCACGCGCGACCCGGACCGAGCTCTATCCCTATCTCGCCAAACGCTGGCAGCATCATCTCGAGATCTACGGCGTTCATGCCTATCAAGGCATGATGGAAGGGCCCCCCTATCCGAAAGCGCAGCCCAACGCCTCGCGCCGCGACGCCTATCCGCCGGAGGGCGGCCCGCAGGGCTCATCGCTGTCTTTCATGCAGAAGCAGCTGCTTGATCCCAACAATGTGCAACTCGGCGTGCTCAATCCGCTCAATACCGGGCAGGGAATCCGCAATCACGAGCTCTCGGCGGCGCTATGTTCGGCGATCAACGACTGGCAGATCGACAAATGGACCAGCAAGGACAATCGACTGAAGGGCTCGATCGTCGTCGGCAATGAGGACGGCCTGTCCGCCGCCGCCGAGATTCGCGAGCGCGCCGGCGACAAGAATTTCGTTCAGGTGCTGCTGCTCAGCCGCAATGTCGAGCCGCTCGGTCAGCGCCGTTATTGGCCGATCTATCAGGCTGCGGAAGAGGCGGGCCTTCCGGTCGGTGTGCACGCTTTCGGCTTCGGCGGCAATCCGATCACGCCGTCGGGCTGGCCTTCCTATTACATCGAGGAGATGGTGGGCCATTCGCAGTGCCAGCAATCGGCGCTGGCGAGCCTTGTGTTGGAAGGCGTGTTCGAGCGCTTCCCGAAACTGAAGATGGTGATGATCGAGGCCGGCTTCGGCTGGGCGCCGTCGCTGGCGTGGCGACTCGACAAGGTCTGGCAGCGGCTCAGGAGCGAGGTGCCGCATGTAAAACGGCCGCCGTCGGAATATATCCGCGAGCAGGTATGGTGGACCACGCAGCCGATGGAAGACCCCGAGCGGCGCGAGGATCTGTTCGACGTCGTCAACTGGATCGGCTGGGACAGGCTGCTGTTCGCGACCGACTATCCGCATTGGGACTATGACGAGCCGTCACGTGTGCTGCCGGCGGGCGTCAGCGATGCCAATCGCGAGGCGTTTTATCTCGGCAATGCGAAAAAGCTGTACGGGATCAGTTGATGGCGCGGCATGTGATTGCCGCGGTCGATGAGCTGCCGCCCGGCACGCGAAAATTCCTGGAGATCGACGGACGGCCGATTGCCGTCTTCAACATCAAGGGCGAATATTTCGGCCTGATGAACCGCTGTCCGCATCAGGGCGCGGCGCTGTGCGAGGGGCCGCTGATCGGGCTGGCGCAGTCGAAGGATCCCGGTGAGATCGAATACACCAAACTCGGCGAGATCATCCGCTGCCCCTGGCACGGCTGGGAGTTCGACATCCGCACCGGCCAATCCTATTGCGACCCCCGCCGCTTCCGCGTGAAGGCCTATCCGGCTCAAGTCGAGCCGGGCGCGCGCGTGGTGAAGGGCCCGTATGTCGCGGAAACGATCCCGGTGAAGGTCGAGAGCGACTACGTGGTCGTGGAGCTGTAGTCTCCGCTGTCATTCCGGGGCGGTCTTCAGGACCGAACCCGGAATCTCGAGGGTCCGGGTTCGATGTTTCGCATAGCCCCGGAACGCCATTCAGTGCCCCGCGACCGGCTCCGCCACCGGATCATACGTCGGCACGGCCTTGCCGCCGCCGCGATAGACGATCAACGCCGCGATGATGCCGAGCGCGGCCGCGAACATCAGCCACGCGCCCGGTGCAGCCTTGTTGCCGGTATGCTCGATCAGCAGGGTCGAGGCGAACGGCGTGAAGGTGCCGAACAATGCCGCCGCGAGCGCGAAGGCCAGCGAGAAGCAGGTCGTGCGCACATGGGCCGGCACGATCTCGACCAGCGCACCGAGCATGGTGCCGCTGTACATGCCGAAATAGAACGAGAACATCATCTCGACCGCCAACAGCTTGCCGAAGGTCGGCGCAGCCACCAGCCAGCTCAGGGCCGGATAGGCGGTGAGCAGCGACAAGGTGGCGATGCCGAGCAGCACCGGCTTGCGGCCGATGCGGTCGGACAGCGCGCCACCGACCGGATTCCAGATGAAGTTCGTGACGGCGACCAGCAGCGTGACCAGCAGCGCATCCTGCGTCGACAGTTTCAGCACGGTCTTGCCGAAGGTCGGCGTGTAGACGGTGACGAAGTAGAACGTCGTCGTGGTCAGGATCGCGATCATCATGCCGAGGATGACGATGCGCCAATTGGCAAGCGCGGAGGCGAACACTTCGTTTGCGGTCGGGTGCTTCTTCATCGCGAGGAACGCCGGCGTTTCCTCCAGCGTCCGCCGCAGGAAGAAGATCAGAGGAATGATCAGGCAGCCGACGAAGAATGGAATGCGCCAGCCCCAGGCGGCGACGGTGTCGGCCGGCATCACCTCGGAGAGCAGATAGCCGAGGATCGAAGCGACGAAGATCGCGACCTGCTGGCTCGACGACTGGAACGAAGTGTAAAAGCCGCGATTACCGGGCGTCGAGATCTCCGCGAGATAGACCGACACGCCGCCGAGCTCGACACCGGCGGAGAAGCCCTGCAGCAGGCGTCCGATCAGCACGATCACAGGTGCGGCGATGCCGATGGTGGCGTAGCTCGGGCAGAACGCGATCACGACCGTGCCGATGGCCATGATGCCGAGCGTGACGATCAGGCCCTGGCGGCGGCCGATGCGATCGATGTAAGCCCCTAACACGATGGCGCCGACCGGGCGCATCAACGCGCCGAGCCAGAACACGCCAAAGGTGTTGAGCAGCGATGCGGTCTCATTGCTGGAGGGGAAGAACGCCTTGCCGATCGCGGCGGCGTAGAAGCCGAACAGGAAGAAGTCGAACTGTTCGAGGAAATTGCCTGATGTTGCGCGCAGGATCGCGCCGATACGCGACTTGATTGCGGGCGGATTGGTTGCTGGTCCAGCCATTGACGTTGCTCCCCTGGAAGACGGCCGGACCGGAACTCATTTTCACGGCAAGGCGACAGATTGTTGCTGCGACAATCTGTCCAACCCCTCTCGCGCGGGGCCTTGCGAGTCAACCCATTTCGCTCCGGAAGATGACGAGTTTTTAGGCTTTATTTTGCGTTGCAGCGATCATCCATTGGCGGAACGCGGCGAGCTTCGGTGCTTCGCGGCGGCCCTCGGGCGAGACCAGATAGAAGCCGGCATCGGCCGGCAGCGCGATCTTGAAGGGAACCACGAGCCGGCCCTTGGCGATGTCGTCTCGCACATAAGATGTTCGGCCCATCGCCACGCCCATGCCGTCGATCGCTGCCTGGATTGTCACGAAAGTCATATCGAAGGTGAGGCCGGGCTGTCGGGAAATGTCGGTCGGCAGGCCTGCCGCTGTCAGCCAGAGCCGCCAGTCGTCACCGCTGTTGGTGTGGAGCAGCACGTAATCCTTCAGATCCCCAGGCGTACGCAGCGGCTCGTCGCCACGCAGTAACGACGGGCTACACACCGGAAACAATTCGTCCGCCATCAGCCAGTCGGCGCGCAGGCCCGCCCACTGGCCTCTGCCGTAGCGGATCGCTGCGTCGACATTGTCGCGCTGAAAATCGACCAGGCTGGTCGAGGTGGTGATGCGGACGTCGATGCCGGGGTGGGCCTCCTGGAAATCGGTCAATCGCGGCAGCAGCCATTTCGCGGCGAGTGAGGCGATGGTCGAGACCGTCAGCACCTTGTCGTCGTCCTTGCGCAGTAGCCGGTCAGTGGCAAGGCGGAGATCGTTGAAGGCGGCGCGGACGCCGGGGAGGTAGTCGCGCGCCTCCGGCGTCAGCGCCAGCGCGCGGTTCTGCCGGATGAACAGGCGGATGCCGAGCTCCTCCTCGAGCCGGCGGATCTGATGGCTGATTGCCGTCTGCGTCACGTTCAGCTCGCTCGCCGCCAGCGTGAAGCTGAGGTGGCGCGCGGCGGCCTCAAAGGCCCGCAATCCGTTCAGGGAGGGCAATCTGGCAGTCATCTGGCAGCAGGATGCATGAGCTTAATTCATGCGAAGAGGTACAAATTGTCGTTTGTCGCAGCGCACTTAGAAGCAGATATTAGCAGCCAAGTTAGCTCAAGGAGCTGAAAATGTCTACTTTGACCGACAATTCGATGACAAATCATCATGCAGCGGGCCTGATCCAGCAGATCGGCGAGACCCTTCATGTCTGGCACGAGCGCTACCGGACCCGTCGGGAGCTGACCCACTGGACCGCCCGCGATCTCCATGACGTCGGCCTGTCCTGGAGCGATGTTGCTTACGAAGCCGAGAAACCCTTCTGGCGGGCCTGATTGGCCGCCAGGCCGGCGCGGCCTGATCACAGGGGCGTCGGCGGTCCTTTTTCGCGAGGCTCATGTCATGAGCATCTATCGCCTGGAAGATTTGAAGCAATATTCGGACACGCTGCGCACCCGGCAGGGTGAGGCGCTCGACGTTCGCTTCGTCGAGCCGCGCGACACCGACGAGCTTCAGCATTATTTCCGTTCGCTCTCGACCCGCTCCCGCTACAACCGTTTCTTCGGCGCCATCAGTGAATTGCCGAAAGGCCTGCTGCACGAGTTTCTCCAGGTTGGCGAGCGCGAGCGTTTCACCGTGGTCGCCACCATGATGGTCGACGGTTTCGAGACCATCGTGGCCGAGGCGCGCTACGCCTTTCATGCCGAGACCTCGACGCTCGAGTTCGGCCTCTCGGTCGACGACCGCTGGCAAGGGCATGGCATTGCAACCGCGCTCCTGAAGAATCTCGAGTGCCGCGCCGCCGCGCTTGGCGCCGAGCACATCTTCGGCGACACGCTGCGCTCCAACCAGACCATGATCTCGCTCGCGCGCAAATCCGGCTTCGCCTTCGTCAATCATCCTGACGACTGGAAGCTGGTGCGTTTCGACAAGGAGATCCACGTCGCGCCGAAGGACATTCCCTGCGCGAGCTGGCGTCTCGCAGCACTTTCCCGTCAGGCCGATAGCCCCTCAGCCTCGGCCTGACGCCACTCCGAGCCCGGCTCAGGTCAAATCTGAGCCGGGCATTTTTTTGTCTTCACGCGGCTTGCCCCCTACTTCCCCGTAAACACCGCCTTGCGCTTCTCGATGAAGGCCTGCACCGCTTCCTTGTGATCGGCGGTGGTGGTCAGGCGAATCAGGCGTTCGGCCTCATGGTCGCGGGCGGTTTCGAAATCGAACAGCAGGGCTTCGTCGAGATTGTCCTTCATGTAGCGCAGCGCCAGGCGCGGGCCTTCGGCGAGCGACTTTGCCAACGCGAAGGCTTCGGCTTGCAGCTTGTCGTCGGGAACGACGCGGTTGACGAGGCCGATGGCCTCTGCGCGCGCGGCATCGACCCGATCGCCGGTGAACAGCAGCTCGCGCGCTCGCGCGGTGCCCACCAGCCGCGTCAACAGCCAGGCGATGCCGTAATCGCCGGAGAGCGCGATGCGCGCATAGCCGGTAGCGACGAAGGCCGATTGTGCCGCGATGCGGATGTCGCAGGCCATGGCGAGGGCAAGCCCGGCGCCGACCGCAGGGCCGGGAAGGGCGGCGATGGTCGGCTTGCGCACCGACACCAGCGCGCCAGTGAGCAGCCGCTGCCGTTCCTGGAGATCGGCGATGCGCTCATCAAGCGACATCTCCAGCTTGTTGGGATCGCGATGCGCGCCCATGCCCTTGACGTTGCCACCGGCGCAGAACGCCTCGCCGGCGCCGGTGATGAGCAGCGCGCCGACATCGGGGTTTTCACCACAGCTCCGGATCATCATGCGCAGCGCCGGCGTCAGCGTGTCCGACAGCGAGTTGCGCGCCTCCGGCCGGTTCAGCGTGATGACAGCGACGCGGTCGCGGATGACGCAGAGCAATTCATTGGTGCCGGTGTCGATGGTGGTTTCGGTGGTCATTGTCTCTCCCTCTCCCTTCGTCATTGCGAGGAGCGAAGCGACGAAGCAATCCAGTCTGTATCCGAGGACGCATCTCTGGATTGCTTCGCTTCGCTCGCAATGACGGTTGTTGTTACGTTATTGCCTCTCAAAACTTCTCCACCCACGGCCGCAGCTCGAGCTCCCAGCTCCAGGCGCTGCGCGGCTGTTGCAAGACATTCCAGTAGCTCTCCGCGATCGCATCGGGATCGAGCATGGAATCCGGTTTGTCCTCTGCTTCCGTGCGCGCCGCGCTGCGGATGCCGCCGTCGATGACGAAGTGCGCGATATGGATGCCCTGCGGCGACAATTCGCGCGCCATGCTCTGCGCCAGCCCGCGCAGCGCGAACTTGCCCATCGCGAACGGCGCGGACTGCGCGTAGCCCTTCACGCTTGCGGACGCGCCGGTGAACAGGATCGCGCCATGCTTGTTCGGCACCATGCGCTTTGCGGCCTGCTGCGCCACCAGGAAACCGCCATAGGCGCTGACCGCGATCGCGTTCGCGACGTCGGCAGGCACGAGATCCACGAACGGGCCACGCGCGCGGCCGCTGGCGTTGTAGATGACGAGGTCCGGCGTGCCGATCTCGCGCTCGACCAGGCCGAACAGGCGCTCGACTTCCTCTGGCTCGGTGGCGTTGCAGGCATAGGCCTTCGCGCCGGTCTGGCCGCAGAGCGCGCCTAATTTCTCGATCTTGCGTGCGGCCAGCGCGACGCGAATGCCTTGCGCGGACAGCAGCCGTGCCAGCGAGGCGCTCAGGCCTTCGCCGGCGCCGACGATGAGGGCGATCTTGTATTTCGGATGTTCCATGGCGTGATCTCTCGGGGATGGGACGCCGCTGATCTATGTATCGCCTGAGCGAACGACCAGCCAGAATCCAGGGCCAGCCGATCACAATTCCGCAGAGCGAATTGCTCTTTCACGGCGATCATGCCTCCCTGACAATTTGCGGCTTTATCGGCTCTCGCGATGGGAGCATGATCGACATCATCCCAAGCGGCAAGCGTCTAGAATGCCGCCGGGCGGAAACGAAGAGGACGATCATGCACAAGCCGGCCACAGCGCAGCCAAAACATGTCGCGGCCGCACCATCCGGCCTGCTGGCGCCCGACACCACAGGCATGAATTTCTATCGCGCCGATCAGGCGCTGACGGACCTCCTGCGCATTCATCTGCCAGACACGCTGTTCCGTCACATCGAGCCGCATCTCGACCGCCTCGGTGAATTGGCCGGCGGCCACCTCGACGAATGTGCGCGGCTCGCCGACCGGCACACGCCGGTGCTGCACCAGCGCGACAAGTTCGGCCGCGACGTGCAGTGGATCGAATATCACCCGGCCTATCGCGAGCTGGAGAATGCCGCCTTCGGTGAGTTCGGTATCCACGCGCTCTCGCTCCGCAAGGGCATCATGGGCTGGCCGGACAAATATCCGGTGGTGGCAAAACATGCCTTCACCTTCCTGTTCAATCAGACCGAATTCGGCATGGGCTGCCCGATCAACGTCACCGACGGCTGCGCGAAGCTGCTGGCGAATTTCGGCAGCGACGCGCTGAAGGCAAAGTATTTGGACGGCCTGACCCAGACCGACATGAGCAAGCTGACGCAAGGCGGCCAGTTCATGACCGAGAAGGAGGGCGGCTCCGACGTCGGCACGCTGACCACGCGCGCGGTGCAGGAGGGCGATCATTGGCGCCTCACTGGCGAAAAATGGTTCTGCTCGAATGCCGATGCCAAAGTGGTGATGCTGCTGGCGCGCCCCGAAGGCGCCGGCCCCGGTACGCGCGGCGTCGGCCTGTTCCTGATGCCGCGCTTCCTCGACGACGGTTCGCAGAACCACTACCGGATCGTGCGTCTCAAGGACAAGCTCGGCACCCGCTCGATGGCCTCGGGCGAGATCAAGCTCGAAGGCGCGATCGCCTATGCCGTAGGCCGACTCGACCGCGGCTTTGTGCAAATGGCCGAGATGGTGAACTCGTCGCGGCTCTCCAACGGCGTCAAGTCGACCGCGCTGATGCGCCGCGCCTATCATGATGCCATGACGGTGGCGAAGAACCGTGTCGTGTTCGGCAACCGCATCATCGACCTGCCGCTCGGGCGACGGCAGATGCTGAAGATCATGCTGCCGGTCGAGCAGGCACTGTCGATGAGCTTTCTCACCGCCGATGCGCTCGATCGTGCGGAAGCCGGCAGCCAGGATGCGGCGGCGCTGCTGCGCATCCTGACCCCGACCTTGAAATTCCGTGCAACGCGCGATGCGCGAAAAGTCTGTGGCGATGCGCTCGAGATGCGCGGCGGCATCGGCTATATCGAGGAATTCGCCACCGCACGCCTGCTGCGTGATGCACATCTCGGTTCGGTCTGGGAAGGCACCGGCAACATCGTTGCGATCGATGCGCTGAGGCGCGCCGTCGGCCGCCACGGCGCAGAATCCGCGCTATCGGCCGATCTGCATGCCCGCCTCGACGACAGCGCCTCGGTGCCGCAGGCCTGGCGCGACACCTTGCGCGGTCTTGTCGATCGCGCCGTCGGCTTTGCGCGCGAGGTTGCGGGCAAGGCGGACAACGAAGCCGACGCGCGTCGCGCAACGAGCCTGCTCTATCATGTGGCCAGCGCCGTCGCGCTCGCCTGGGAAGCGCATCGCATCCACGAGATGCGCGGCGATGCGCGCCGGCTGCTGCTGTCGCGCCTCGTGATCGACCATCGCGTGTCGCCGAGCGACCCGTTCCGGCTAACGGAAAATACCACGCAGGCGACGATCGCCGCGCTGCTGCTCGGCGATCGCGATGCCGGCATGAGCGAGGTTGGCGAACTGGTTCTGGCAGCGTAGGCTGGCGCGTCACGATCGAACAAAAACGCGATAGGGAGTGCTCGATGAAGGCCGCCGTCCTCTATGAAGTCAACACGCCGCTGGTGATCGAGGATGTCAGCCTGCCGAAGCCCGGCCCGCGCGAAGTCCTAATCCGCACGTCCGTTGCCGGGCTCTGCCACTCCGATCTGCACTTCATGGAAGGGCTCTATCCGCATCCGCTGCCCGCGGTGCTCGGACACGAGTCTGCCGGCATCGTCGAGCAGGTCGGCTCCGACGTCACCTATGTGAAGCCCGGCGACCACGTGGTCACCTGCCTCTCCGTGTTCTGCGGCACCTGCGACAATTGCACCACCGGCCGCACCGTGCTCTGCACCGACACCACGGTGAAGCTGCTGCCGGGCGCCTCCAACCGCATGCATTGGTCGAAGCCTGAGAAGCTGCACCAGTTCCTGAATCTTTCGTCCTTTGCCGAGCAGATGCTGGTGCACGAGAACGCCATCGTCAAAATCCGCAAAGAGATGCCGCTCGATCTCGCCGCGCTGATCGGCTGCGGCGTCATCACCGGCTACGGCGCGGTGGTGAACACGGCGAAAGTGACTGCGGGCGAAACCGTCGCGGTGATCGGCTGCGGCAGTGTCGGCATGGCCGCGATCAACGGCGCGCAGATCGCAGGCGCCGGCCGCATCATTGCCATCGACACCAATCCGGCCAAGCTCCAGCTCGCGACCAAGCTGGGCGCGACCGACATCATCAATCCCGCCGACGGCGATGTCGTCAAGCAGGTGCGCGACCTCACCAATGGCGGCGTCCAGCATTCCTTCGAGGTGCTCGGCCGCAAGGAAACCGCCGAGCAGGCCTTTGGCATGCTCGCCTCGGGCGGCACGGCCACCATCGTCGGCATGATCCCGTTCGGCCAGAAGATCGAACTGCACGGTTTCGACTTTCTGCGCGAGCGCCGGATCCAGGGCTCGTCGATGGGCTCCAACCATTTCCGCGTCGACATGCCGCGCCTGGTCGATTTCTATTTGCGCGGGCGGCTGCATTTGGAAGATTGGATCTCGGCCAAGCTGAAGCTCTCGGAGATCAACGAGGGTTTTGCCAACATGAAAGCCGGCAAGACGCTGCGAAGCGTGATTGTGTTCGATAGCTGAGAGCCGCAATGACAGTGTCATCGCCCGCATCAAGCCGGGGCATGACAGTGGAGTGGGGGAGAGGTGAGAAATCTCAACGCGACACGTGCGCCGACACTGCGAGCCACTTGCCGTTCTTCTTGGCCCAGCAATCGGTGTACCGCCCGCTGGCCTCCTGGCCATCCGCCGTGGTGTAGCTCGTCGCGGCGTGGATGATGGCGAAATCGCCCATGATGCGAATGATTACGTCGTGCTCTATCAAATTCCGGATCGAAATCGGCTGCGCCGTCTGCTTCAGGAAACCGGCGCGGTCGACCAGGGTCTTGTCGGGGTTTGAGCAATAAAACTCGGGCGCCAGGATTTCGTCGAAACGTTTGACGTCGCAGTTCTGCACCGAGGCGACATAGTCGCGGTTGAGCGCGGTCAGTTCTTCCAGGTCCTGGCTCATGGTGCTTCCTCGACCTTGTTTCGTCATTGCGAGGAGCGAAGCGACGAAACAATCCAGCGTCGATCTAGCGACAGCCTGGATTGCTTCGCTTCGCTCGCAATGACGGCGGCATTAATCGTCAAACATCTTCGGCGGCACGAATCCGCCGAACTCGCGCTCGATCAATTCGGCCAGCTTCAGCGGCGTCCGGTCCTCCAGCCACGGGCCGACGATCTGGACGCCGACCGGCAGCCCATCCGGCGCGAACCCGGTCGGGATCGCGGTCGAGGGCAGGCCGGGCAGCGTGGCGATGCCGGGCCAGGCGAGCTGGTCGGTATAGACGTGCTCCTTGCCGTCGATCAGGATGCGGCGTTGCTCCTGGTCTTCCGCGTGATCGTGAGGATAGGCCGGCGTCGGCATCACCGGACAGATCACTGCATCGAAGGATTTGAACAGCTCGCGCCATTGTGCGCGCAGCCGGGTCCGGCCGACGCTCGCGATCACCCAGTCGCGATGGCTGAGCGCGATGCCGCGCAGCCGCTCGGCCTGCAGGCTGTTGTTGCTGGCCGGCAATGTGGCTGCTGCTGCAACTGCGCCTGCGTAGAATTCGGGCGAGAAGCTGGCGCCGAGAAACGACAGCAGCATGCGCATATAGAGCCGCGAGGACGCCGCGAAATCCGGCAGCAGCGGACTGCTGCGCTCGATCTTGACGCCGGCTCTGGCGAGATTGTCGGCGAGCGTGTTGATGCTTCCGCGCACCGCGGTGTCGGTCGGCAGCACCGGATCGGTCTCGATCAGGAGGACGCGGAAATCTCTCAGCGAGCCGTGACGCGCGGCGGGCAGCTCGAGCCTGTAGGCCTTGCCGTCGTCGAGCGGGTCGGGCCCGGCCATGACGTCGAGCAGCAGGGATAGATCGCCGGCGCTACGCGCCATCGGGCCGATCACGGCGAGATCGCGCTCATAGGCTAGTGACGGAGCCGGCGGTACAGTGTGGCCGCGAGACGGCAACAGATCGAAGGTCGGCTTGTGCGCGTAGACGCCGCAATGGAACGCCGGCACGCGCAAGGAGCCGCCGATATCCGAGCCGAGTGAGACCGGGCCGTAACCCGCGGCGAGCGCCGCCGACGAGCCGCCGGAGGAGCCGCCCGGCGTGCGGCCGAGGTCATAGGGGTTGTTGGTGGTGCCGTAGACGTCGTTGTAGCTCTGCCAGTCGGCGAGTGAGAGCGGCACGTTGGTCTTGCCGAGCACGATGGTGCCGGCGTCCTTCACCCGCATCACCGGCAGCGAATCTTCCTTGGCAATAAAATCCTTGTGCGCGGGATTGCCCCAGGTCGTGGGCAGGCCGGCGATATTGTAGGATTCCTTCACCGTCATCGGCAGGCCGAGCAGCGGCTTGCGCTCGCCACGGGCAAGGGCCGCGTCAGCTGCACGCGCCGCGTCGAGCGCGCGATCAAAATCCCGGACGCAAATCGCGTTGACCTTGCCGTCGTGCCGTTCGATGCGATCGATCGCATCCTGCGTGAGCTCGACGGCGGAGACCTTCTTCGCCGTCAAAGCGGCCGACAGCTCGACCGCGCTCTTGTAACTCCATTCCGATTTCGCCACAGCATGCTCCTGCGCTTCACTGGAGGGATGATGCGCAGTTTGGCGGAATGCCGCAACCGCCGTTTGATCGCGATTGATCTGCCCGGAACGCTACCCGGGCAACATTCGCTGCATCACGCGGTCGCGATAGATGAAGATGTGCACGAACGCGGCTGCGATGTGAATGCCGATGGTGATGAGCAGCGCCCATTCCATCGCCTGGTGGAGACCGTCGATGGCCCGGCCGGCGGCTGCGTTGCCGGACGCGAGCATCGGCATTGGCACAAAATAGAAGAACGAAACAGGCCATCCGCGGAAGGACGCAAACAGCCAGCCCGAGATCGTCGTCGCCAGCACCAACGCGTAAAGCAGCCAGTGTATGGCCTCCGAAGACAAGCGCTGCCAGGCGGGAAGAGAGCTCTCAGGCGCGACGGGATGGATGAGACGCCAGAGCAGGCGGAGAGCCGTCAGCGCCAGGATTATCATTCCAATCGACAGGTGAAACGTCATGCCGGCGCCAGGGCTCATGCCCGGATGGATATCCGGCATGAACCAGCCGATCGGGTATTGCAGGGCGAGCAACGCGACGATGAGCCAGTGAAAGATCTTGGCGGGAGTGCCGTATTGAAGGCGGATGGTCATGAGGATCCTGGCGTTGGACTTCGGCGCGGTCAGGGTTGGAAGCCGCGCGCGGCAGCATGGATAAACGGATTGACGGGCCCGCTGCTCATCCGCATGTTGGCGTCCGGTTTCTGACCCGGCACGGAGAAAGCGTAGCCGATGATCGTCTTGACCACGAACCGGTCAGACGCCGGCGTCAACCCGTAGCCGACACCGAAGTTCACATCGAACACACCGGCCTTGAAATCGGTGACGGCAAACAGCGTATGCTGCTGGTCGGGAAGCTTGCTGAAATTCCCGATCTCGCCGAAGTCGGCGTAATATTCGAAGCCGGCGAACAAATCGTTGCCGAAGTTGCGTGCCAGCCGGGCGGCGGGCGCGAAATCGGCCTCGCCCTTGCTGCCGAAGCCGATATCGACGATCGGGTTGACGATGAACTCATATTGCGAATTGCGCACGCCGATGATCGGGCGGATCTCCAGTCCCCATCGCGTTTGCGCGAATTTGGGCATCTCATAGCTCAGCTCGAAATTCACGCCATAGAAGAGATTCTGCTGCTCCGCATGCGGCGAGACGAACAGCGTGCGCAGCTTGAAGGCGTCAGACAGGAATTGCCGGTCCTGCACGGCGAATGGCAGATAGAGCCCGAGCTCCCACCAGTCGGTCATGCCGTAGGCGAATTCCGGCGTGCCATTGAGGCTATGGTTGGACGGGAAGCCGCCAGGGAACGGCGGGTCCTTCTGTCCGATCGCGACATAGTTGAGGTGCTGCTGAATCGTGAACTGCCCGACATCGGCAATCCCGGCGTTATAGACCTGGATCTCGTCGGTGGCGCGTGCGGTCTCGCCTGAGGCGATCAGGAGCAATGCGCAAGTCAGGCTTGCGGCCGCGACCGTGGATGCAAGATGCCTCTTCATCGCGGTTGTCCCTAGGCCGCGCCGATCAAGATGCCAACCGCCAGCACGATGGCGCCGCCGAGCACGATCTGGAATACCGCCTGCAGGAACGGCGTGTCCATGTAGCGCGCGCGGATGAAGGCGATCGCCCACAATTCGAAGAACACGACGATGCCGGCGATGGCGGTCGCGATCCAGAATGCGTTGGGCCATGCGTCCGGCACGAGATAGGGCATGGTATGGCCGAGCCCGCCGAGCGTCGTCATCGCGCCGCAGGTGATGCCGCGCAGCCAGGGCGAGCCGCGTCCCGTCAGCGAGCCGTCGTCGGATAGCGCTTCCGCAAATCCCATGCTGATGCCGGCGCCGATCGAGGCGGCGAGGCCGACGAGAAACGTCTGCCAGTTCTGGTGCGTGGCGAAGGCCGCTGCGAACAGCGGCGCCAGCGTAGAGACCGAGCCGTCCATCAGGCCGGCGAGGCCCGGCTGCACATATTGCAGCACGAACATCCGCCGCCGCGTGCGGTCTTCCTCGGCGCGGACGTCGGGCTTGAGGATTTCGTCGGTCAGCGTGACCGCGCGGTTCTCGTGATGTTTCTCTTCTTCAGCAAGGTCGCCGAGCAGCCGGCGCACGCCGACATCCTCGGCCTGCTCGGCGGCGCGCGCGTAGAAGCGCTCGGCCTGGAGCTCCATGGTCTCGACCACTTTGCGGATCGTGTCGAGCGGCAGGTTTTTCGCCAGCCAGATCGGGCGCCGGCGCAGAAAGCCTTTGACGTCCTCGCGGCGGATCGGCGGCAGGTGCTGTCCGAAACGCTCTTCATAGAGCAGCAGCAGGCGATGACGGTGGCCGCGCTCTTCCTCGGCCATCTCCTCGAAGATCTTGGCCGTGTCGGGATATCGTTCCCGGAGGTCCTCGGCGAAGCTCATATAGATGCGGCTGTCCTCCTCCTCGGAGGAGATCGCGACCGCAAGCACCTCGCGCTCGGTCAGATCGGCAAAATTCTTCACGACGGCCCTGTTTTCATTAGTTTAGAATAGTTCTAAACTATATAGGGCGCTACGGTTCCCGCGTCAAATCAGGCGGTGCGGGCCTTTTCCAGGAAGTCGAGCAGCAGCCGGCTGACCTCGGCGGGCTGCTCCTGCTGGACCCAATGGCCGGCGCCATCGACGAGATGGCAACCGAGCATTTTGGTGCAGCCGTGCCCCTGCATCGCCTCGAACACGCCGGGGCGTTGATAAGTGCCCCAATCCTGCTTGCCCGAGATGAAGCAGGAGGGCACGTCGATGCTGCGTCCCGCAAACAGCTGCATCTCGGTGTTGAGCATGCCTGACGTGCCGTAGCGATACCATTGCAGACCGCCCTGGAATCCGGTGCGGCCATATTCGCCGCTGTAGTAGGCGAGGTCGCTGTCCGGCAGCCATCGATTGGCGGCGATCGCGGCCGGCGAGGGCATCTCCTTCGCGACCGTCTCGGCCATGGTCTCACCGAGGTCCATCACGTAGTAGGTCGGCAGCTTGGCGAGCTCGTCTGCAGACCACGATTTCAGCGGATAAGGCTTGTTGTCGATCCAGTCCGCGCTCTTGTGATGAT
Organism: Bradyrhizobium diazoefficiens; assembly: GCF_016616885.1. Classification (NCBI taxonomy): domain Bacteria; kingdom Pseudomonadati; phylum Pseudomonadota; class Alphaproteobacteria; order Hyphomicrobiales; family Nitrobacteraceae; genus Bradyrhizobium; species Bradyrhizobium diazoefficiens. Next base: position 944,100 of record NZ_CP067102.1, read on the forward strand.
AATAGGCGCGCAGGAAATCATGCACGCCTTGCGGCGCGTGCTGCATGTCGGCGTTGGCCGCACGCGTCGCATAGTACCATTGATAGTGGATGCGCGGGCGCGGCAGCGCCGCGAGCTCGCGATGCACGGGGTCTTCGACCGCAGGCTTCGCGGGACGATCGACCGTGTTGAAGGGCAACGGCGGCGCTCCGCCGAACGGCGCGCTCATCAGCGTCACCGAACGAAACCCGCCATTGCAGGCCCTGCGGCCGCACCATCTTCTCGTAGCGGCACAGCAACATGGAATCGAGCATGCCATTGATCAGCGAATGATTGGTCTTGGCCTTCCAGCGCCGCGGACCGTAATCCGGGATCAGGCTGCCGCCGGCCATCTCGTTGAGATATTCGACGATCACGTAGGAATCCAGGATGACGTCGCCGTCATCAGTGATCAGCACCGGCAGCTTCTTCAGCGGCGTGATGCGCGAATAGTCCTCGTTGGCCGTGCCGGGCGCGACGGTTGCGGGCGTGAATTCGATCTTGTCGATCAGCCCGAGCTCGATCGCGGCGATGCGCACCTTGCGGGCGAAGGGCGAGGCGGCGGAGAAGGAGAGTTTCATGGCGGAATGTCCTACGGGATGACCGGCAATTGGCTTTTCGTCATTGCGCGCGAAGCGAAGCAATCCAGGCTGTCTCTGCGGAAATAGTCTGGATTGCTTCGTCGCTTTCAGTGCAAAATTGCTTCGCAATTTTGTCACGAGCTCCTCGCAATGACGGGGAGAGGCCGGAGACTTACGCCGCAACGATCTCCTGGCGCTGCTCGCCGAGGCCTTCGATGCCGAGCGTCACGACGTCGCCGACATTGAGGAAGGTCGGCGGCTTCATGCCGAGGCCGACGCCGGGCGGGGTGCCGGTGGTGATGATGTCGCCCGGCAGCAGGGTCATGAACTGCGAGACATAGGAGATGCACTTGGCCATCGAGAAGATCATGGTCTTGGTCGAGCCGGTCTGGCGGCGCTGGCCGTTGACGTCGAGCCACATCGACAGGTTCTGCACGTCCTTGATCTCGTCCTTCGTGGCGAGCCAGGGGCCGACCGGGCCGAACGTGTCGTGCGACTTGCCCTTGGTCCACTGACCCAGGCGCTCGGTCTGGAAGTTGCGCTCGGAGACGTCGTTGCAGACGCAATAGCCGGCGACGTAGTTCAGCGCATCGGCTTCCGAGATGTATTTTGCCTGGGTGCCGATGATCGCGGCGATCTCGACTTCCCAGTCGAGCTTGGTCGAGCCGCGCGGTTTCTCGACCTTGTCGTTCGGGCCGGACAGCGAGGTGTTGGCCTTCATGAAGATGATCGGCTCGGTCGGAATGGCGGCGCCGGTCTCCTTGGCGTGGTCGCTGTAGTTGAGGCCGATCGCGACGAATTTCGAGATGCCGGTGACGGGCGCGCCGAAGCGCGGCTTGCCGGAGACGGCGGGCAGCGAGGCCGGGTCGATAGCGGCGAACTTCTTCAGCGAGTCCGGCGAATAGGCCTCGCCGGTGAGGTCCTTCACGTGCGCCGACAGGTCGCGCAACTGGCCTGATTTGTCGATCAGGCCAGGTTTTTCCGCACCCTTTTCGCCGTAACGAACAAGCTTCATTCTCGTTTCTCCCTTGGGATGGTCTGATCGGTTAAATAGCTTCATGGAACAGCGCGGCGGGAAATTCAACCGCTCAAAATGAAGCGCATTGCAGGCTTCTGGATTCGACGGGTGGGGTCGTTGCTCTCGTGTCCCGGACGCGACGCAGCGCGAAGCGGTGCGGCGCAGAGCCGGGACCCAGATTGCCACAATCGTGGGCCCCGGATCAGCAGTGCATCACTTCGTGCTGCGCAGTATCCGGGGCACGAGATCTAGGCCAGCGCCACAAACCTGAACGCGTCGCCCTCCCGCCGGATATGCCCGGCCGAGAAATGCCCGCCGATCACCAGCGTCGGCGTATCGGCAAACCGGCCGAACAGTGCGGTCCTCGTCGCGGCCGATTGGGCCTGGTCGGAATCCGCGGTGGAGGACCAGCCGAGATGCGCCATCTGGCAGGGGTGATGGGCGACGTCGCCGGTCAGCAGCCCCTGTTCGCCGTCCGACTGGATCAAAATGCTCATATGGCCGGGACTGTGGCCGGGCGTTGGGATCATGCTGATCTCGTCGCTGAGCCGGTGGTCACTCGGGATCAGATCGGCGCGGTCGGCATCGATGATCGGCTTCACGGAATCGTTAAAGACGGCCTGCTTGTCCGGTTCGGTCGAGTGGTCGCGCCAATGCTCGTATTCGGTGCGGCCGAACACGTAACGCGCCTTTGGGAAGGCCGGCACCCATTTGCCGTCGACAAGCTTCGTATTCCAGCCGACATGGTCGACGTGAAGATGGGTGCACAGCACGGTGTCGATGCTGTCGGGCTCGAAGCCCTCCGCCGCCATCATCTCCAGGAACGGCGTGTTGCGGTTATTCCAGATCGGGACCTTGCGGCCCTGCTTGTCGTTGCCGAGCCCGGTATCGACCACGATCCGTTGCGATGGCGTCTCCACCACCAGCGAATGGATCGACATTTTCAGCCGGCCCTCTTCGGTGGCGAAATGCGGGATCAGCCATGGCAGCTTCCGGATCTCGTTGTTGCTGGCCTGAGGCAGGATGAAGCGGGTCGAGCCGACCGTTTCCAATTCCACCACCTCAGTGATTTTGACTCGGCCGACCTTCCACGGCATCCGGCGTGCCTCTCATTTTCCTGCTTTTCGCGAAAGATGCGATCTTCCGCCCTCGAACGCAATGGATCATCTGTCGTGATGTTGCGTTATCGCAGGAACCCATCGAGATCCGAAAGGGGGAGCCCATGCCTGAGCTTGCCATTTCCGCCGAGAAGGTCGCCTTCATCATCGAGAAGGCCCGCGAATTCGACGTCAAGGACGTGGCCACCGATTCCGATTCGGGGTCCAATCCCTCCGACGATGACGAGATTGACGTGCTGGAAGACACCAATTCCGATCCGGTCGCAGCCGAGCTCGCCGGGTTCATCCGAGCCATGAACGAGGACGAGCAGATCGACCTGGTCACGTTGATGTGGATCGGCCGCGGAGACGGTGAGGCGGATGATTGGGATGATCTGCGTGCCCGCGCTGCTGAGGCCCGCGCCGAATTCAAGGCACCGCGGCGCGAAGCGGTGCAGTATTTGCTGGGTGAGCCGATGCTGGGCGATTTCCTCGCCGACGGCATGGACGAGCTTGGCATCGACTGGAGCGACGACCGGACGACGCCGGTCTCGTAGAGCACGTTGGGGGCAAGACGATCGTGCGGCCGTCGCGCTGTAACCTCTCCCGCTTGCGGGAGAGGTCAAGGGGTCCCACCGCTCTCACTCAAGGGGTCCCACCGCTCTCACTCAAGGGGTCCCACCGCTCTCACAGCGTGCCGGGGAAGGCGCCGCCGTCGAGCAAGATGTTCTGGCCGGTGATGAAGCCGGCCTTGGCGCCGCACAGGAAGGCGCAGGCATAGCCGAACTCGTCGGGCTGGCCGAAGCGGCCGGCCGGATTGAGTTTCGCGCGCTCGGCCAAAATCTGCTCGGGCGTCGTGCCGCGCTTGTCGGCCTCGGCCTTCGCGGTGCCGGTCAGGCGGTCGGTCTCGAACGGGCCCGGCAACAGGCCGTTGATGGTGACGTTGTTGATCACGGTCTTGCGCGACAGGCCGGCGATGAAGCCGGTGAGGCCGGCGCGGGCGCCGTTGGAAAGGCCGAGAATGTCGATCGGCGCCTTCACCGCGGCCGAGGTGATGTTGACGATGCGGCCGAACTTACGCGCCATCATGCCGTCGACGGTGGACTTGATCAGCTCGATCGGCGTGAGCATGTTGGCGTCGATCGCCTTGATCCAGTCGTCGCGGGTCCAGTTGCGGAAATCGCCGGGTGGCGGGCCGCCGGCATTGTTGATCAGAATGTCCGGCTCGGGGCAGGCCTTGAGCACGGCTTCGCGGCCCGTGGGCGTCGTGATGTCGCCGACGATCTCGGTGACCTTCACGCTCGGATAGGCCTTGCGGATGTCGTCGGCCGTCTTCTTCAACGCTTCGGCGCCGCGCGCGGTCAGCGTGACGTCAACGCCGGCTTCGGCCAGCGAGATGGCGCAGGCGCGCCCCAAGCCCTTGCTGGATGCGCAGACGATGGCGCGGCGACCTTTGATCCCAAGATCCACTGTTTCACTCCCGTAATGTCAGGCAGGTTTTTGGACGGGCCGCACTCTAGCCAACATCAGTGCCTGTGATAAGGGACGTGCCCGCGTCAAAATGCATGCGCGCCCGCGCGGCGATGCAAATGCGCCTGATCAGATGCGCCGCTCCTGCTTGATGCGGTCGATCGCGGCGGCGGCCTCCGGCGGCAGGGACTTGAAGCCCATCTGCCCGAGCGCCGAGAACAGCGGCCGCAGATGCGAGCCGGCGAGGAAGGGCGGCTGGCGGTTGGCCGGCACGATCTGGTCGAACACCAGCACCAGCGTGGTGGCGACGAGGCCGACCCGGATGGCGCCGAGCGCGGCGCCGCCGAGGCGGTCGCCGATGCCGGCCTCGCGGATCGTGTCGTCCAGCACGAAGCGGCCGATATATCCGAGCAACATGCCGACCACCAGGAAGATGCCGAAGAACCAGATCCAGTTTTGAAATAGCGGTCCGTTCGGGTTACTGGCGACCTGCGGAACGATCATCGGCATCAGCGAGACCGCGATGGGGGCGGCGAGAAGATAAGCGAGGATAGTCATGGCGCTGCGGAGCACGCCGGTCCTGAATCCGAAACCAATTGCGATGCCGAGCGCCGCATAGACTGCGAGATCAAAACTATTCATGAGCGCAACCCTGCCGATGGAACGAGTGAACGCTGAAGCGATCGTTCCGGTTTCAGATCGCTAAAATCATCTGTATTTTTTCTTGGCTCCGGGCCCGGGACTGTGCGCAGCAGGATTTATGCGACGTCAGTAAAGAAACCATCTTTTTGGTTGTCGTCTCGGCCCCCGTGCGCAATCGCGCACTAGGCCGGGACGACGATGTGGAGACAGCATCGCTTAACTCGCCCGCACCTCCGCCCGGATCATATCCGCGGCCTTCTCCCCGATCATGATGGTCGGCGCATTGGTGTTGCCGCCGATCAGCGTCGGCATGATCGAGGCGTCGACGACGCGGAGGCCCTCCACGCCGTGCACCTTCAGCTTGGGATCGACCACGGCCGTCGCGTCGGTGCCCATCTTGCAGGTGCCGACGGGGTGATAGACGGTGTCGACGCGATTGCGCAGGATGGCGCGGATGTCGTCGTCCGTTCTCACATCTGACGTGAACATGTCCTTCGTCTGCAACGCGCGCAGCGCAGGCGTCTCCATCAGCCATCGCGTGGTCTTGAAGCCCGCGACCATCGCCTCGAGATCCTCCGCTTCGCCCAGAAAATTCGGATCGATCATGGGTGCGGCGAGCGGGTCTGCGCTTTTCAGCCAGACGCCGCCGCGGCTCTTCGGCCGCAACAGACAGATATGGCATGAGAAGCCGGCGTCCTTGTGCTTTTTGCGGCCGTGGTCGTCGAGCATCGCGATGACGAAATGGAGCTGAATGTCCGGCACGTCGAGGTCGGGTCGGGTCTTCAGGAAGCCGCCACACTCGGCGAAATTGGTGGTCATCAGGCCGCGCCGCTCCCTGCGGTACCGCTGGATGGCGCGGAGCAGGGATGGCAATCGGCCAAGCGACGAGTGAACGAAGTGCGGATAGTCGGAGGCGTAGACGAACACGAAATCGGGATGGTCCTGCAGATTGCGCCCGGCGCCCGGCAGATGATGCGTGACGCTTATACCGTGCGTACGAAGCGTCTCGCCATCGCCGACGCCCGACAGCATCAGCAGTTGCGGTGACTGGAAGGCGCCGCCGGCGAGGATCACCTCGCGGCGTGCGCGCAGCTGTTTCGTCTGCCTGCCCTGCACATATTCGATGCCGATCGCGCGCCCGCCCTCGAACAGGATTTTCGTGGCATGCGCCCCCGTCTCGACGCGCAGATTGGCGCGCTTGTCAATGTAGGGCTGCAGATAGGCGCGCGCCGCACTCCAGCGCTCGCCCTTGTGCTGCGTCACCTGGTAGCTGCCGAGGCCTTCGTGATCCTCTTCATTGAAGTCCTCGCGGATGCGGAACTGCGCTTCGCGCGCGGCCTGATGGAAGATGTCATGGATCGGATTGTCCGAGCGCAGCCTGTTGACATGCAGCGGGCCGCCCTTGCCGTGATACGCGCCGTCGAAATCGCTGTTGTTCTCCGAGCGCTTGAAATAGGGCAGCACGTCCGCATAAGACCAGCCGGCATTGCCGAGCGAGGCCCAGTGATCGTAATCCCATTTGTGGCCGCGGATGTAGACCATGGCGTTGATCGCCGAGGAGCCGCCGAGGCCCTTGCCGCGCGGTTGATAGCCGATCCGGCCGTTCAATCCCTTCTGCGGCACGGTATCGAAGGCCCAGTTGGCTGCCTTGTAGGGCAGAGCGAGCCCGAACGGCGTGGTGATCCGCCAATTGTCGTTCCGCCCGCCGGCATCGAGCAGCGCCACCGATGTTGCCGCATCCTCCGACAGCCGCCCCGCCACCGCGCAACCGCCGGAGCCCGCGCCCACGACGACGAAATCGAATGTGTCGGTCACTCGTGTTTCCCCCGCTTTTTGTCATTCCAGGGCACGCGACTTCCTCGCGCCCCGGAATAACTGTCGCTACGACATGAACCGCATCATCTTCTCCAGCCGCGCGATCTTGCCGCCATAGGGCGGATAGAGGTCGGCGAGGCGGTTGAATTTTGAGCGATAGAACACCGGCTTCAGCTTGCTGAACGTGTTGAAACCGCATTCGCCGTGATAGGCGCCGGTGCCGGAGGCGCCGACGCCGCCCATCGGCTGGTTGGCTTGCGCGAAGTGAAACAGGCAGTCGTTGATGGTGACGCCGCCGGAGACCGTGCGTGCCAGCACCTCGTCGCGCGCGTCGCGATCCCTGCCGAACCAGTACAGCGCGAGCGGCCGGTCGCGCTTGTTGATGAAGGCGATCGCCTCGGCCGGATCGCGGGTGCCGAGCACCGGCAGCACCGGGCCAAAGATCTCCTCATGCATCGCCGCCATGTCCTCGGTCGCACCGACGATCAGCGTCGGCGGGAATTTGCGGTGCGCCTTCCAGTTGGGATCGTCCGCCTTGGCCGGTTGCAGGATTTTTGCGCCGCGCCGCGCGGCATCCGCGACCAGCCCTTCCAGCCGCGCATAGTGACGGTCGGAAATGATCGAGGTGTAGTCCTTGTTGGCGGGATCGGTGCCGAACATGCGCCGCATCTGCGTGCGCACCTTTTCGGCGAAGGCCTGCAACGCGCTCTCCGGAACCAGCACATAATCCGGCGCGATGCAGGTCTGCCCGGCATTGAGCAGTTTTCCGTAGGCGATGCGCACGGCTGCCTCGTCGAGATCGGCTGACACATCGATGATCGCCGGCGACTTGCCGCCGAGCTCGAGCGTGACAGGCGTGAGATTGCGCCCCGCGGCTTCCGCGACCAGCCGTCCGACCCGGGTCGAGCCGGTGAAGACGAGGTGATCGAACGGCAGGTGTGCGAAGGCTTTTGCGATCTCGTCCTCGACGCCGGTGACGAGCAACTCCGTTGTGTCGAATTTCTGTGCAACCGTCTCCTTCAACAGCGCGGAAAAGTGCGGCACGAGGTCGCTCGGCTTGATGATGACGCGGTTGCCGGCGGCGATGGCGCCGATCGCGGGCGCAAGCGTGAGCTGCAGCGGATAATTCCAGGGTGCGATGATGCCGACGATTCCGAGCGGCTGCGGGATCAGCCGGTTGCGCGCGGGAAGGAATTGCAGCGCAGTCGCCACGCGCTGCGGCGCCATCCAGCTCTTCAGGTGCTTTGACGCGTGCCGGATCTCGGAGAACACCATCATTGTTTCGGCAAAGGTGGTCTCGACCGCCGAGCGATGGCCGAAATCGGCCGAGATCGCCTGCCGAAAACGCTCTTCATTGTCCGCGACCACGGCACGCAGCCGCGCCAGCCGGTCGAGCCGCTCTGCGAGATCAGGCGCCGGCTCGGCCCGCGACCGCGCGACCATGGCCTGGAAGCTGTCGGTGAGCGCCGCCAGCGGGGTGCTCGCAAGGGGACGGTCTAAAGCATTGTTCAAGGCGGTCCTCCCAAATCGGCGTTTCGCCCTTGTTTTGTTGCCGCAAGCTGGCGGTTTGCGGAACTTCTGGCAAGTGCAGGGCAAATCGGCCGGAATCCGCGCACCTGACCTGTCATAAAGTCGAAAAAAACGTCCCCGCGGCCCTTTCCAAAGGCAGTCCGGGTTGGTACATACCCCTCGCACCCGACGGGCGTTGCCCCGGGATTGCCTTCCAGGGAAGCCTTCGGGACGGGAGAAGCAAGCCACGCCAACGGCGTCGGCCCTGATCCACCGTCCCCGGCATTTAAGCGAAGGCAAAGCAACGGTTTAACGCGGGGTGGAGCAGCCCGGTAGCTCGTCAGGCTCATAACCTGAAGGTCATAGGTTCAAATCCTATCCCCGCAACCAAATTCGGACTTCACCGGGTCCGAGACGAAAATGGCCCGCGTGATGCGGGCCATTTTTGTTTGGGGCCGGCGCCGAGCGATATCGAGCACAACGCGACCCGCGTCGAATTGGGTTGAGCGAGACCTCACGGCAATCTCAACTTTCAATTGAGTGCACTGTCACCGCAATTCGCACCGCAAATTCCTATGTGTTCCGCCGACCTTCGGCTCAAGCTGAATTCGGCAAATCGATTTGCAAATCGATTTTTTGTGTGTTTTGATGCCCTCATGAGCACGATAGCGAAGGTAGCGGAAAAGGCAGGCGTATCGCGGACGACGGTGTCGCATGTGCTCAATCATGCCGATCGCGTGTCGCAGGCGCTGCGTGAGAAGGTGCTCGCGGCGGTCGAGGAGCTTGGCTACGTGCCGAACCCGCAGGCGCAGAGCCTGCGCACCGGTAAGACCAATCTGGTGGCGATGCTGATCCCCGATATCCGCAACCCCTTCTATCCCGAACTGGTCAGGACGGCGCAGTCGGAGCTGGAAGCCGCCGGGCTCGACATGCTGATTTTCAATACCGACGTGCCGGGCGGCCATTCGCAGGAGCACGGGCGGGAATATCTGCGCCAGATCCGCAACCGCCGCATCGACGGGCTGATCGTCGGTGACTTCGCTTTGCATGAGATGCACGACGCGCTTGTTGGCATCGATCTGCCGACGGTCTTCATCGGCGATCTGCCCAACCAGGCGGTCGACAGCCTGAGGATCGACGATTTCGGCGGCGGCCGTCTCATGGGCCAGTATCTCGCCTCCCGGGGACATAAACGCACCGCCCATGTCACCGGCCCGTCCTTCTTCGCCGAGGCCATGGCGCGTGCGGCAGGATTCGAGCAGGGATTGCGCGATGGCGGCGTCGAGCCGGATCCTGCCTTCCGCTTCGAAGGCAGCTATCTCGGGCCTTCGGGCAAGGCGGCGGTCGAATGGCTGCTGGAGCGCCACGCAGGCGCTCTGCCCTCCGTGGTCTTCTTTGCCAATTTCCTGATGGCCGCAGGCGCGCTTGCCGAATTCTACGATCGCGGCATCAGGATTCCCGAGGACATGGCAGTTGCCGTCTTCGGCGACCAGACGCAGCTCGAATATGTGCGCCCGCGCCTGACATGCGTCGGCCGCCCGCCTTCGGCTCTCGCCGAGCGCGCCACAACCATGCTGCTCGATCGCCTTTCCGGCCGTTATGATGGCCCGCCGCGTTCGGAAATCATCTCCTGCAGCCTTCAGCATTTCGATACCGCATGACGAAAACCGCCTGCCTGCCGGAAGCGGAGCCGGCCTGCAGGTCCACCAATGGGAGGACGACATGACCGATATCAAAACGCCAGGGAATGGCATTTCCCGCAGACAGCTGATCCGCAAGGGCGCGCTTTTCACCGGCGCCGGGCTTGCCGCCGGCCTGACGGGCTTTCCATATATCAACCGCATGGCCGTGCGCGCGCAGGATGCACCACTGAAATTCTGGCAGTTCTACGCGCCCGGCGGCCAGGTTGCCAGCCAGGTCGACTGGTTCACCCAGATGATCAGCGCCTGGAACGACAGCCACAAGCAGAAGGTGCAGCTCGAATATGTTCCGAACGCCGAATATATCAACGGCCCGAAGCTCGCGACCTCCTTCGCATCGAATGAAGGCCCCGACATCTTCCTGATCTCGCCCGGCGACTTCCTGCGCTATTACAATGGCGGCGTGCTGCAGGACCTGACAGCGCATATCGACGCCGCCACCAAGGCGGATTTCCCGGAAACCGTCATCGCCAACCGCATGGTGGACGGCAAGATCTACGGTATCCCGATGGAAGTCGAGCCAATGGCCATGTACTATTCCGTCAAGGCCTTCGAGGAAGCCGGCCTCAACGAGAACGATGTTCCCAAGACCTGGGACGAACTGCTGGAAGTCGCAAAGAAGCTGACGACGCCAAACCGCTACGGCGTACTCTTCGAGACGACGCCGGGCTACTACCAGAATTTCACCTGGTATCCGTTCCTCTGGCAGGGCGGCGGCGAATTCCAGTCGAATGACGGCAAGAGCGCATTCGATTCACCCGCCACCGTTCAGGCGCTGAAATTCTGGCAGGATGCCGTCAAGAGCGGCGCGGCCCCGCGCCAGGTGCTCGGCAATGGCGCCAACGACACGATTGCCAACCTTGCCGCCGGTTATTGCGCCATCCAGAATGTCGGCATCTGGGGCATCTCGCAGCTGGCGGGCAATGCCAAGGATTTCAAATACGGCGTGTTCAGGCTGCCGACGCCAGCCAACGGAAAATATATGACCGTCGGCGGCGGCTGGGCCTTCGTCGCCAACGCCAAGGGCAAGAGCCCCGATGCGGCGGCGGAATTCTGTGCCTGGGCGCTCGCCTCGATGGACAAGGGGTCCGTCCAGCGCGTCGCCGACTGGTGCACCAAGGCGAAATCCGACATGCCGCCGCGCAACAGCGCGCTGAAGGCCGGCGGTGCCGCCTTCACGCAAGGCAATATAGGCACCTTCGCCAGGGATATTTACCCCGGCACCAGGGCTGAACCGCGCGTTCCGCCCGAGGTCTACAAGATCATCTCCGACGCGATCCAGCAGACCCAGCTCGGCGGCGCCGATCCGCGGCACACGGCGACCGCAGCATCGCGGCAGCTCGACGCGTTCCTCGCCTCCTACAGCGGCGCGCCGATCCTTTAAAGCTCAGAAGCAAGCCGCACGCGAGCCGTCACGTGCGGCTGGCAGGAGTCGAGCACGGATGCAGGTATGAGGCCGGAACAAAAGAAGCCGGATCAAGGCAAAAAGGCCGCGCGCAGGCGCTTGTCGGCCAAACATCGTGAATGGCTGTCGGGCTATCTCTTCGTCCTGCCGGATGCGATCGGTCTTCTGATCTTTCTCGGCCTGCCGATGGTGCTCTCGCTGGTGCTGGCAGTCTTCGAGGTCAACGGCTTCGGCGGCTATCGCTATGTCGGTATGGCGAATTTCGTGCGCATGGCCAAGGATCCGCTCTTCTGGTCGGCCGTCCGCGTCACAGCGGTCTATGCCGTCCTGCTCGTGCCGCTTCTCTATGTCTGCGGGCTGGGGCTGGCGCTGCTCGTGCAGAAAACCAACCGCTTCAATGCAATCATGCGAGCGATGTTCTTCGCGCCGCATATGGTGAGCCTCGTCGTCGTGGCCGTCGTCTGGCAGTTCATGGTGGTCGACAAGATCGGCGTCATCAATAAGCTGACGCCGCTTCTCGGCATCGCCGGCATTTCCTTCCTCGGCGATCCACAATTTGCCTTGGTGACGGTGGTTTTCGTCAGCCTCTGGTTTCTGATGGGCTTCTACATGCTGATCTTCCTGGGCGGCCTGCAGGACATCCCCAAGGAATATTACGAGGCGGCGACGATCGATGGCGCAGGCCCCTTCCACTGCTTCTGGCACGTCACCCTGCCGCTGCTCAAACCCACGAGTTTCTTCGTGCTGATGGTCTCGATGGTCGCAGCCGTCGCCGGCGCCCAGGCCTTCGACATCATCTATGTGATGACCAAGGGGGGACCGGCCAATTCGACCTCGGTGCTGATCGTCTACATCTACCAGCAGGCCTTTTCCTTCGGCGCCTTCGGCTATGCCGCCGCCATGTCCTCGGTGCTGGTCATCGTGCTGATGCTGGTCACCGCCATCTTCTTCGCCATGACCAAGGGAGGCCGCTTCACCTATGACTGAGGTCCGCTCTTCTTCCTATCCCTCGTCCTCACAGGTGACGATCGCGCGCATCCTCTGGATGCTGGTCACCGCGATCCTTGCGCTGATGATCCTCTTTCCGTTGCTGTGGATGGTCTCGATCGCCTTCAAGACACCGGCCGAATCCTTCTCCGCCAATCTGTTCCCCGAGCGGCCGACACTGGAAAACTTCAAATATGTGCTGACCGGCGTTCCCTTCCTCCGCTACATGGCGAACAGCTTTTTCGTCTCGGCAAGTGTGACCGTGATCGCGCTATTCTTCCACACGATGGCGGGTTACGCGCTAGCGCGCCTACGCTTTCCCGGGCGCGAGATCATCTTCCTGGCGATCTTTTCCACCTTCCTTGTGTCGCTGCCCGTCATCATCGTGCCACTCTTCGTCATCGTGCGCGCCATGGGCATGCTGAATACCTATGCCGGCTTGATCGTGCCGGCGATCTTCAATGCCTTCGGCATCTTCCTGCTCCGGCAATATTACCTGTCGCTGCCGCGCGAGATCGAGGAAGCGGCGATCGTCGACGGCGCCAGCTACTGGCGGATCTACTGGAGCATCATCCTGCCGCTCAGCCGGCCGATCATGTCCGCGCTCGCCATCCTGTTCTTCCTCGCCAACTGGAATGCCTTCCTCTGGCCGCTGACGGTCGCCTCCAGGGCCGACCTCTGGGTGGTGCAGGTCGGCATCGCCAATTTCAAGAGCCAGTACTCCGCCTCGTGGAACTACATGATGGCGGCCTCCACGATCGTCGCCATCCCGACGCTCGTGCTCTTCATCATCTTCCAGCGCCAGATCATGGATTCGCTGAAAACCAGCGGCCTGAAATAACCTTTGAAATAACCATCGAAGAGGAGACCTTGATGACTCAGGCCGGCATTTCGCCGCTGCGCGGGCTTGCGAAACTGAGGACGGCGAAGACGCGCCGCTTCTCGAGCTACGACCGCACCGGCGGCAACGACGACAGGCTGCATATCGAGCCGGGCAGAACGGTCGTCATCGCCGAACATGCGGGCTCCGGCGTCGTTACCCATATCTGGGCTACGCTTGCCTGCGAGAGCGAGAGCTTCCTGCGCAAGATCGTGTTGCGCGCCTATTGGGATGGCGAGGACCATCCAAGCATCGAAGCGCCGATCGGCGATTTCTTCGGCATGGGCCACGCGCAGACCGGCAATTATGCCAGCCTGCCGATGCAGGCGAGCCCCGAGGACGGCAAGGCGTTCAACTGCTATTTCCCGATGCCCTTTTCAAGCCACATGCGCTTCACGATCACCAACGAGGCCGAGCACGACCTGCTCTTCTATTATTACGTCGATCTCGAATTGCATGAAGCGCTGGAAGACGGGTTCGGCCGCTTTCACGCGCAATATCGCCAGGCCCGCCCCGAAGGCGAAAGCGAGGCCGGCCTGACCAACGAGCAGTTCCTCTTCGGCGGCGAGACGACGGACGGCAAGGCCAACTATACGATCCTGGAGGCCGAAGGCCGCGGCCACTATGTCGGCGTGCTCTTCAGCGTCTATTCGCGCCGCCGCTCCGATGTCTGGGACTGGTACGGCGAGGGCGACGACATGATCTTCATCGACGGCGAACCGGGCCTCTCGGTGCCGGATACGGTGAGGAAGCCCGATCCGCGCATCGGCCCGAACGCAGCGCTGATCGAACCGCGCGGCGAAAGCAGCCCCGGCGCCAACGACGTCTGGCCGCCGACCTTGCACGGCACGGGAACCGAGGACTATTTCAACACCGCCTGGTGCCCGACACAGGAATACAGCGGCCCCTATCACGGCATCATCGCCGCAGGCGGGCCGAACTGGACCGAGCCGGTGACGCTCTACCGCTGGCACATCGAGGACCCCGCCATCTTCCAGAAGCGCATCCGCGTGACGATCGAGCATGGCCACGCCAACCGCCGCTCCGACGACATCTCCTCCGTCGCCTTCTGGTACCAGGCCGAACCCCACAAACCCTTCGACGCCCTGCCCTCAGTGGAAGACCGCACCCCGACCTTCCGGCGACCTTATCAGAACTGGAGCGCGGCGGCAGCAGCCGCTGCCAGGAAGGGTGGCATCTAGCACTACTTTGGCAGATTCATCTCAGTGATGGTCGGCCATCTTCGGCACTTCAGCAAGGCTGCGTGGCATTCTCTCAATTGAGTGCACCAATGCCGCAATCTCGACGCGACTGACAAGATGTGCGATCCGTTCGCGGGCAGCGATCAGCTACGTCAATTCTCATCGGGCAATATTGCAGGGCGAGGGTGGCCCGGACTGGCACGAGCAATTGCAACATGCCAGCGAAGCCACGGGCACGCATTATCACTGATCGCAGGAGCGCTCAGTAAGCGAGCTTTGGATACCAGTCGGTTCCGCGTCCTTCTGGCGTGGTGTCGAGGATGGTCCAGAGCGGATCCATGTCGGGCGCGCCGCGCGGATCCTGTTGGGGGTCGGCCATCGTGCTGCTCATCTCGCCGGACCAGAAATGCCGGATCGTGCCGTCGCGCTGCGTGAACACGCTGTAGCCGGGCACGTCGGCATCCTCGGCGCTGACGTAGTCCCGCGTGTAATCGCCGGAGATGTCAGAGAAGATCTTGTGTCGCGTCCAGCCACGCGCTTTCTTCGCCTCGATCAACCGCGCGATCGGCGACCTCGCGATGAAGACGAACGCGATACGCTGCTCGATGTCAGGCAATTTGTGCTCCCATGTGCTCATAAAGGACGTGCACATCGGGCATGGCGTCTGCCGCTGCGGCCCGAACATGTAGCTATAGATCGCGAGCGTCTGCTTGCCGTCGAACAAGTCGGCGAAATTCGCTTTGCCGTTCTCGCCTTCGAGCACGTAGTTTTTCTTCACCTCGCCGCCGAGCGGCAGCGCCCGGCGCAGTTCAGCAACACGCTCGATGTGACGACGCAGCTCGATCTCCTCCGCCAGGAGGCCTTGCCGGGCGCGGCGATAATCGGCGGTTTCGTTGGGAAAATGGGCCTTGTTCGTACGAGCAAGCTCGGAAGCAGGCTTCAGGATGGAACTATCCATGGCGTGACCTCTGGTTGGGGCCGATATCCGTGAAGACGTCCGGCGGCGCCTCGTTCCGACACCTCCGCTCAATTATTCGGAAAGCGCTCGCGAATGTGGTGCGGCCGCGGACCCGACTCATATGAGCATGCCGTCCCAGGATATTCCGCCCTCTAAGATAGCTTGCGCCAGTTCCCGAGCCTTGTGCTGCATCCGCTCTAGCTGAGATCGTGCAGATCCTTGCCGAGCGGCGGTTTCAGGGAAAATCTCGTGAACGTGACCGGCAATCCCCCTCGTTCGGGTGTGCAAGCCATAGGTCCGACCCAGTAGGATTGCGCAATGGTGAAAGGAGCCAATCGGACGAGTGGCCAGACTTTGCCATCAGCCGACGCCTGCAATCGAAGAACGCCGTCGGCGACGGTGACGCGCATCCAAAAATCGCCGGCATCGTGCTCATACGGGGCAGTTGCCCAATCCGATTGCCCGTTGGTCAATACGCTCGAAAGCATGGCGCGCCCGTCGGAGAACTCAATTCCGGCTTTGACCCAGTGCTCCGGATCGACGCGCACCATGATGCCGGCTTGATCGTACAGGGCCTGAAAATCGCACTGGACGCGCAGCTCGGCAGTAAACGCCTGCGCCGTCCGAAAACCCAGAAAATGGCCGCTGTCGCGGCAGAACCCATAGTGAGTCTTGCGCCAGAAATCGGTGGCCTTGTCGGTGACGATCTCGAGGGTGTCGCCCAGCGCGGTCCACCGTTCCGGTTCATTCAGCCAGACACCATCCTGCCTGGCGAAGATGGCAGCGCTCATTTCAAACCTCAAAGAAAGTTGCCGATTCCGCCGGATGTCGATCTGGCGCGATCAACAGCCGCGCCGCGAATGGAGAGCCCGGTGCGAGATTTGTCGCACCTGGCTCTCGCGGCCGCTATTTCGGTATAGCCAGATCAGAGCTATCCATTCTTCTTCAGGATCTCCGACGCGTTCTCCTTGGTGATCAGCATCGTCGGCAAGGTGATGACCGGCTCGAGCTTCTCGCCCTTGAGCAGCTTTGCCGCCTGCCTCAATCCTTCTGCGCCGGGCGTTGCGTAGAGGAATGTCGCGGTGAGCTGGCCCTTGGAGACCCAGGTGACGCCTTCGTCCGGCAATCCGTCGATGCCAATGATGAACTTGATGTCCTTGTCGCGGCCGGCGTCCTTGGCGGCGAGATACGCGCCGTAGGCCATCGGATCGTTATGGCCATAGACCATGTCGATCTTCTCGTTGTTGCGAAGCGCCGTTGTCATGATGTCGTAGGCCTTGTCCTGCTTCCAGTCGCCCGACTGGTTGTTGAGCAGGTACTTGATGCCTTTCTCCTTGTCGGTGAAGGCATGGAAGCCGTCGTGCCGATCGTGCGCGGGTTGGGTGCCCATGCCGCCCCAGATTTCGACGACGTTGCCGGCCGCCTTGCCCGGACCGCCGAGCAGCTTCACCGCGTGCTCGCCGGCCGCCTTGCCGATAGCGACGTTGTCGCCACCGATGAACTGGGTGATGCGCTTGGTGTCGACGTTGCGGTCGAGCACGATGACGGGAATCTTGGCGTCGATCCCCTTTTCGACCACGCCGGTCAGGCCGGCCGATTCCTTGGGCGAGATCAGGAGCACGTTGACCTGCTGTACGATCAAATTGTCGCAATCGGCGACTTGCTTCTCGGTCTTGTCCTGGCCGTCCGTAATGATGAGGTCGATATCCGGATGGTTCTTCGCCTCGGCCTGGATGTCCTTGTTGAATTGCACGCGCCACGGCTCCAGCGTGGTGCACTGGCTGAAACCGACTTTCGACTTGCCGGCGGCCCTTGCAGGCGTCCAACCGACCGGCAGATAGATGGTCATTGCGGCACCCGCCGCGGTGGTCGACAATTTCAAGAATTCACGACGCTTCATCGAGATCCTCCCTTGCGAGTTGGGCCTTTGCGGCACTTGGCGGCCGATGGGGTTCGGCCGTTCTCGGATCGGCCTGTGCTTCGCCCGATCGGCGGAACCGCCATCGCGCGACGAGCTGGCCGAGATTCTGTTCCTGCACCAGCACGGTGCAGACGATGATCAACCCCTTCATCACGAGCTGGACATTGGAGTCGATGTTCTGAAGCTGAAGGATGTCGGAGAGCAGGCCGAAGATCAGGACGCCGACGAACGTGCCGGCGAGGCCGCCGCGGCCGCCCATCAGGCTGGTGCCGCCGATCACAACGGCGGCGATCGCGTCGAGCTCGAGGCCGGTGCCTGCGTCGGGCTTGCCCTGGCGGTACTGCGCGACGAACAGCACGCCGGCGATCCCCGCGAGAAGGCCCGACAACAGGTAGGCCGTGAGTTGCACCTGCGCGACCTTGATGCCGGAGAGCTTTGCAGCCTCGATATTGCCGCCGATCGCGTAAGCGTAGCGCCCGAAGGTAGTGAAGCGCAGGATCGCGCCGAACAGACCGATCGCCGCGAGGAAGAAGACGCTCGGGACTGGCAACACGCCCCACAGCATCGAACGCAGCAGCTCAAAGGCCTCGGTCGCATTGGTGCCGGTGTAGACCGGTACCACGGCATTGTCGGACCCGGCCGTCAATCGCGAGATGCCGAGTGCGCTGACCATCATCGCGAGCGTCGCGATGAAGGGCTGCAGCCGGCCGGCAACGATCAGGAGCCCGTTGATGCCGCCAAGCACCATCGCGAGGCAGGGCGCGATCACCAGGGCACCGAGCACGCCGAATTTTGCCGGCACCTGGCTCATCGTCCACCACCCGATTGCGATGGCGGCGACGAGCCCGAGCAATCCCGGTATGCCCGTGCTCTGCCAGCGCGTCAGCGAGATCTCGCGTCGTCGTCCGGCACTGACATCGCGGCCACGCGCGAGGCCGGCGAACACGAAGCGTGCAGCCAGCGCCACGGTGGCGCCGCCGACGAGGATCGCCGCCGGCACGCCGATGACGGACGCCGCGGTCCAGCCGGGCTTGGTCAACAGCATCGCGCAGATCACCGTCGAGAATCCCATCACCGAGCCGACCGACAGGTCGATGCCGCCGAGCAGGATGACCATGGTCATTCCGGTCGCGACCAGTCCGGTGATCGACACCTGGCGCAGCACGTCGGTCAGGTTGCCGTAGGACAGGAAGATGTTGTGGCCGGATGACGTCTGCGGCGAGATAACAGCGCCGATCAGGCAGATCAGCAGCAGTCCCCAATAGAGCTTGGTGCGGGAGAGCAGGCGGAACAGGGCTTTCATGATGCGGCTTCCTGCGACCAATTCGCCATTCCCGGCGCCGCAAGGCGCATCACCGTCTCCTGTGTCGCGTTCTCGCGTGCGAGGATGCCGGTCTGCCGTCCCTCGCACATGACGAGGATGCGGTCGGACAACAGCAGCAGTTCGGGCATTTCCGAGGTGACCACGACGATGCCGAGCCCCTGCGCGGCGAGATCGAAGATCAACCGGTAGATCTCCTGCTTGGCGCCGATGTCGATGCCGCGGGTTGGCTCGTCGAGCAGCAGGATGCGCGGCTCGGTCGCCAGCCATTTGCCGATCACGACCTTTTGCTGGTTGCCGCCGGACAGCGCGGCGGCCTCCTGGCCGATGCCGGTGCAGCGAACCGAGAGCCGCTTGACCATGTCGGCGGCGAGTGCGCGCTCGCGCGCGAACGCGCGCAGGCCAAATCGCGAGAGCGCGCCGATCGAGGGCAGCGCGACATTGTCGCAGATCGAGGCGGCCAGATGCAGGCCGCGCTCCTTGCGGTCCTCGCTGACGAGCGCGACGCCGAGACGGTAGGCGTCGGAGGGAGAGTTGATGTCGACCGCAGCACCGTCGATCGCGATGCTGCCGGTCCGCCAGCCACGCGCCACACCGAAGATCGACTCCAGGATCTCCGTCCGGCCGGACCCGAGCAGGCCGCCGACACCGAGAATCTCGCCGCGCTTGAGCTCGAAACTCACGCCGTGCAGCGTCCGCCGCCATCCGTGCGGACCGAGCGTATCCAGCGTCAGGTCCTGCACCGAGAGGACGACCGCGCCGTCCTGCGCCGTCGCGCCCCGCTCGTTCGCGGTCATCTCGCGGCCGACCATCGCCGAGATGATGGCTGCTCGCGAGAGTTCGTCGATTCGTGCCGTCACCACGCGCCGGCCGTCGCGCAGCACGGTGACACGGTCGGCAAGCTCCATCACCTCCTCGATGCGATGCGACGTGTAGATGATCGCGACGCCTTCGCTTGCGAGTTGGCGCACGATCTTGAACAATGTGTCGCATTCCGACGACGATAGCGCCGAGGTCGGCTCGTCCATGATGAGGATGCGCGCATTGAGCGATAGCGCCTTGGCGATCTCGACGAGCTGCTGCTCGCCAACGCGCAGGCCGGCAATCCTGGTGTCAGGCGCGATGGTTACGCCGAGGCGGGCCAGCAGGCGCTCGGCGGCCCTCACCACCCGGCGCCGGTCGATCAATACGCCGCCGATCAGCGGCTCTCGGCCAAGGAAGATATTGTCGGCGACGCTCAGCTCGGGAACGAGATTCAGCTCCTGGTGGATGATGGCGACGCCGGCCTCTTCAGCGTCGCGCACGCCGCCGAAGGAGGCCGCGTGGCCCTCGACCAGAATTGTGCCGTCGTAGGTCGTATGCACGCCGGCTAAGATCTTCATCAGGGTGCTCTTGCCGGCACCGTTCTCGCCCATCAGCGCGTGCACTTCGCCGTGGCGAAGGTCGAAGTCGACGTCGTGGAGCGCATTCACCCCGGCAAAGGATTTGGAGACCCGTTCCGCGCAGAGGACGGCATGTCTGCCCGGCACGCCGGCACGGCTGCCAAGTTCGACCACGCGAGACGAGCGCGGCGCACCACGCTCGTCGTCCGTCCCGAGCGCGCCGAAGCGTGTCTCCATTGGCTTTTCCTCCCGGCGTGCCGCCAGTCCTTGAAGACATCGAGCCGCAGGTGACCGTCTATTCATTGACTGATATGCTAGTTATATCAGATGAGGCTCGTCAAGCCTTTTGGCCGCGCGATTGGCGTCGCGGCATCGAAATGTGTAGATCGGCCCGGGGGAACACAGCATGCATTCAGTCGGCGGGTTCAGTGGCGGCGCGAGGCCAGCGCGCGGGCGTAGCGCAGGCGGGTCGAAAGTCGATCTGGCCTATCTTGCGCTGAAGCGCGCCATCGTCTCAGGCACGCTCGCGCCCGAAACGCCGATTGACAAGAACGAGTGGTGCGCGCGCTTTGAAGTGTCGAAGCTGTCGATCACGACGGCGATCAACAGGCTCGCCTTCGAAGGGCTCGTTGTGGTCGAGCCGCAGCGCGGCTCCTACGTCGCCAGGATTCATCTGGAGGACGTCCGGCAGTGGATGCTGATGCGCCGCGCGCTGGAGGTCGAGATCGTCGGCGTCTGCGCGGCCAGCATGTCGGACGATGCGATCGGCGCGCTCGGCCAGAATCTCGCCTATCAAAAGGCGGCGATCGCGAGCGGAGACCTCGAAGGATTCCACGAGCTTGATACCAGGTTTCATCGCCAGATGACCGAGGGCCTGGGCCTCGCGCGCGTCGGCGAAGTTCTTGACCCGATCCGAACTCATCTTGAACGCGTCCGCCGCACGCTGCTGCCCGAGCCGGGCCGGCCCAAGGGCACTTACCTGGAGCACGAGGCGATCTACCGCGGGATTGCAGATCGCGATCCTGAAAGGGCCAGGGGCGAGATGGCCAGCCATCTCGACCGCGTCGCGCGCGAGCTGCATGCCTTCGTGGAGAAGCATCCCGGCTTCTTTGAGAGCTAGCCTGAGGTGTGGCACATGTCGCGCGAGCTTCAGCGATCTTGTACGGTTCTGCCGGCCTGGTTGGTACTCCCCCGCACCCGACGGGCTTTTCACGAAGGTGCGCCCCCGGCAATCTCAATCGATCGCCGGGGTTCTTTTTCGACGTGACGTTCGCATTTGCCGCCGATGCGGATGTTTGCCCATTCACGATGGGTTACGTCTCGACCGGAGACGAGGTGCTCTCAAGCGGAGCGTCGTTGCGCCGTTGCCAGAAGGGCGCGCCGGGAAAGCGATGCTCTGATGCATAGATTGCTCTCTGCGTGATCAGATGCGATGCGATCCCCTCCAGAAACTGCCGTTCGTAGCGCCGGGATGCCGTGTCGTCCCGCACGAGGGCGCCAGTGACCGCCTCGGCAGCCTGAACGCCGCTCCACAGTGCCGTGGCAAGGCCGTTCGCTCCCAGCGGATCGAGCGCGCTCGCGGCGTCGCCGGCCCTGATGATGCGATGGTCGATCAGCTTGGATGTCGTGGTGGTGCTCGCCGGTGCAAACTGCAAACGCGGGCACGCGGCCGGATCGATGTCGAGGCTCGCTACGCGTGCAGAGATCGCGTGGGTGCGCGAAACCAAATCGGCCCAGAGAATAGCGTCGTTGCGCAGTCCCGCCGGAAGCAGGTCCGAATCCGTGAAGAAGCAGAGCAGGATGCGATTGCCCGGCATCACCGACATATACCACCATCCCGCCGCCACCGCCTCGACAAGTGTCGCCGGCATGGCTTCGACATCTTGCTCGAGCTCGAAAATCGCGTAGCAGGCCACGAGCTTGTCGAGACGACGCATCGGTGTTGCGCCGCCGGCCGTGACCGAGGCGCGGCCGGAGCAGTCGATGACAAACGCCGCTTCGATCGAAGAGCCATCGGCTAGATCGACAACGACGTGGGCTGGTGTTTGCGAGAGCCGGCGGGCCTTGGCGGAGTGCCGCGCGACGTCGTCGGCATCGAGCGCCTTGGCCATGCGGCTCTCCAACTGCCGCCGGTCGATATGCCAGCCCGACTCGCTTTCCTGGTGAAATGAATCCCGCCGCAGTGTGGCGCTGCCCCATATCGAATAGCGCCCTTGACACGCGATCGCGGTCTCCGCGTCGAGCAGGCCAAGCCAGCCGAGTCTCTCAAGATGCGGAGAGGCTCGGAATGAAAGGGTTTCGCCACGGTTGGCGGTGTCCTGGCTGGGCGCAACGAGGAGCGGACGACATCCTCGTTGCAACAGGGTGCGGGCACAGGCCATGCCTGCCATTCCCGCGCCCAGAATCACGACCTGATGCACGCGCTCAGGTGCGGTTTTTGATCGCGGACATATCCAGCGTGCCGCGCTGCACTTCGACAAAGACGTCCTTGGGAATGCCTGGGAGGTCCTTCGGTCCGGTGCGGCGCACGACGACGCCCATTTGCGTCCACAACTCGATCATTCGCCGCAGCCCGTCGGTGTAGCCGGCCTCGACATGCAGGCCGACGCCGGCCGCGCCGCGCGACCACGCGACCCGCGAATGATAGAAGCGCAGCCGCTCCTCCGCCGAGAGATCGGCGCGCATCATCTGTTGGTAGAAACCCTCCGGCAGGACGTCGACGGGAAGCAGCGCAGGCCACCAGACCGGAGTCGGGAAACCCTCGGCCGTCAGCACGGACTGGCAGCTGAATGCGTCGCCCTGCCAGGGAACGCCCATCCATCGCGTGAGATCGCCCGGGGCCTGCGGCCCCACCGGCGCGCCATCGTCCTTCCGGTCGGGATGACCGGAGAAGACATTTTGCGGATTGAGCTGCAATCCGACGTCCTGAACAAGGTTCTTCCTTGTCGAGATCGCAATGCGGAAAGGCAGCGGCGTTTCCTTCGCGGTCCGATACAGCGCGGCATGGCGGATCGGCCATGTGATCTCGACGCCGGGATGGAACGCACCCCCCGAGCACGCATCCAGCGCCGCACGCGTGAGCGCCTCCGGCCGGAGCGACAACGGCATGTCGTCGAGCTTCTCGACCGCGTTGGCGGCGGCGTCGTTGAGGTCGTCGGTGAATTCGCCCTTGGCCCAGTGGCTCAGGATGGCGTATTGGGCCGGCGTCAGCGCGAGCCAGCCGGTCGGGCTTCCCGGGAAGTTGACGCCATCTCCGAGCATCGGCGGCAGCGCGTCTGAGCGTCGGTCTTCGCCGCCGGGCTTGCGGAACGCGGCCAGGACCTTTTCGCGCGTGGGGCGCGCTTTCGCCGCGGGGTCCGCTAGCGACTGGACCACGACGGGGTCGGACAGATCATCGAGATCGGTCCAGGCCTTGCTGAGGTAGGAGGCCTGCACGATCCATTGCATCATGCCGGCGCGCCGCAGGATCGGAAGGACATCCCGGCGAAACGACACCGGGGCGGACGGCGACGTCATGTGTCCGGACGCGATCATCGCTTCCCGTGCCGCGTCGTAGAGACTGACGATCGGCTCGATCTGCGGTGCGAATTTCGGACCGCAGCAGACGACCCAGGCCGGCTCGCAGGCCATGTCCGTGCCGCCGACCCTGACGCTGGCCTTCACCCAGCCGTCACACCAGTCATCGTGCCACCCGTCATTGTTGGTGAAGTCGCGCACCGGATTCTGCGGCAAGGCGGAATTGGAGATGCCGTCGGCAGGAAATACCAGGAGCCGTCCGGCCTCATCGGTACGCAGATGACCGAGGGTCACCGGCAAGGTCTTCCAGAACCGGCCGGCCATGCGATAGGCCGCATCAAGACCATCGGTGTTCTTCGAAGCGCCTTCGATCCGGACCGGA
Organism: Bradyrhizobium diazoefficiens; assembly: GCF_016616885.1. NCBI lineage: Bacteria > Pseudomonadati > Pseudomonadota > Alphaproteobacteria > Hyphomicrobiales > Nitrobacteraceae > Bradyrhizobium > Bradyrhizobium diazoefficiens. The sequence goes on from NZ_CP067102.1 coordinate 967,904, forward strand.
CCTGCGTCGATGACCAGCATGTCTTCGCGGCGGGCCGGCTCGATGGCGGCATTGCGCAACGCGCCGGGGATACCCGGAGCTTTGTCGCCGCCGTCCATCGCGTTCGAATAGCCGTACCAGGCCGCCTTGCTGTTTGCCACGTGTACGGTCCATCGCAGGCCGTCGGCCTCGCCGAGCTCACGAACGACGCGCCCCTGATCGTCGTAACCATACACGCGAAAACGCTGAACCTGCTTCTTGATGCGGTTCGGTCCCTGTTTGAATCCGCCCGCAGGCTCGTTCACCAGGCCCGGCACCTCGGGCGCGAGGAACCATTCATCGCCATTGCCGACGCGCGAAAAGCCGATCGCCGGGAAAATCGCCGCGCGCACGATGGACGCCCCGGCGGGTGCTTGGGCCTGCGCCAGCGCCGGCAACACGGCCGCCCTGAAAAGTGCCGGGCCTGCAAAACCGACGGCGGATGCGCTGATCAGGAAGTCGCGGCGTTTCATGAACGAATGTCTCCGGTTGATGACCCACGATGACGCATGACCAGTCCCCCGAACGGAGTGCAGAATCAACGAACCAGCGCGTAGCACCTCGACCGAGGGCGGGTATCAATGGAATCGAATGTCGGGGAGCGCGATCGGCCGGTCGAGCGATCACTAAGTAGAATTCTTTAAGATGTGGTTTTCTGGCGTTTCTGGTCCGCAAAAAAGATCTGTCGGCGCCTTCGTTCACCGCAGCAATGCGCGACCGACCGGCTCACATGAAGCGAAGGTCTTCCAGTGCTGCCTCATCCTCGAAATGCCTGTCACCGCAATTAGCGTGTCTCACTTACGGGGTGCAGTCCAGCACTGTCACCCTAATCCTAGTGGAGTTTCAGCCGTTTAGGACGAAGCGGGCCGACTATTTGTCGTCACTTTCGTTTCCGGGGATTGGCGGTAACGTCGAAGCCAATTGCTCCTCGATGTCGATTCCGTAGAGATATCCGAGTAGTGCGACTTGCTGACCAAAAACAGAGCGAAGCTTGCCCAATCCGAGCAAGAACTCCTCTTGTTGGTAAAGGCCGCGCTGATGAAGCATGTGCTGCCCGCTCTCCTGCATCACCGGATGGGTCAAGAAGTCGCGACATGCGGCACGCATCGCTCTGAATGCTTCTTTTGCCGGCGAGCCGTCGCCGACGCGCTTAAGACCCGACGTCAATTCGTGGCGCATTTCGATGACTGATTTAATAACATAATCGGGCTGCTCGCTGATCGCGCCAACGTAGAGCGCCCGTCTGTCCTCAAGCGATGTGATAACGTCGCGAACCACCTGCCGCTCCGGCTCCGGCGCCTTGAAGCTCACGCCAAATCCGAAGGCGGAAATTCCACCAAGACGGCTTAGTAGGGACTGCGATTGCACTTTCGCGCGCTTTAATTTCATGGCCCACACTCCAACCTGTTGCTACCATCGGTTGTCAGCCAAACCTTTATGGTAGAGGCGATTCCAGACGACGTAATCGATTATGTCCGCGAAGTGTTTGCAGAGGCGAACCGCGAAGCGACCATGACGTTAGCACGCCAGCCCTCTGCGCATGAGGGAGTTACGGTGCACCAAATATAAGTACAAGGTTATGCAAGCATTTCTCATTGACGCGGGATAGGGCAGCCCGGTAGCTCGTCAGCCTCACAACCTGAAGCTCATAGGTTCAAATCCTATCCCCGCAACCAAATAAGCCTCTGAGTGTATGAGGTTTTAGAATGCCGCCCTCCGGGGCGGGCCTTGGGCTCTATATCCATAAGCCGGAAACCGGCCTGCCCTGGCTTCAGCCCTGTCCTTGCGGATCAAGAACATCCAAACGAAGCTTTGGTTGGATGATCTGCAACATGTATTCTGTCCGTGCCGGCAGGAGATTGATATGCACATGGAGATCGAAAAGCACCGGGACGCCCTAAGGGCGCTGTGTGATCACTATGGGGTGGTGCGGCTCGAGCTGTTCGGTTCCGGAGCGCGTGGTGCCGATTTCGACGCGGCAAGAAGTGATGCGGATTTTCTCGTCGAGTTCGACAGGAATAGCGGCCTGGCGCCGCTCGACCAATTTGTCGGCTTCGCCGAAGCCCTCGAACGGCTTCTCGGACGTCCCGTCGATCTCATCGAATCTTCCGCCCTCAAAAACCCCTATGTGCGGGCAACGATCAACCAGTCGAAAGAGTTGATCTATTCCGCGTGATCCGCCTGCCCTCTATGCGGCGCGCAGCAGGCCGCCGAAGCGATCACCGAGTTTACTGCGGGCCTCGATGTTTCAGATTACCGGGCGAGCCCGCGGATCCGTTCTGCAGTGGAGCGGCAGTTCGAGATCATCGGCGAGGCGCTGAACCGACTGTCGAAGGAAGCTCCGGATCTTGCCGACCGAGTGCCCAACCTGCGCAAGATCGTCAGCTTCCGTAACCTCCTGATCCACGGCTATGCTGTTGTTGATGACGGACGCGTATGGGAGATCGTCACTACCATGCTGCCTTCCTTGCGCGCCACTGTAACGGCTCTCCTGACTGATCTCGGGCCGCCGGACGCATGAGCCTCGTTCCTGAAGCTCATCGGTTTGGTCAGTTCAATTTAGTCACCGACAAGCGCTTAGGGCAACGGATCGAAGTGCTAGCGGTCTTCAGGCCCCCTCAAAACCCCGTAATCACCTTCCCATCCGCCCCCACCAGCGTCGACGGCGCTTCCCCGAACACCAGCCCATCCGGCTGAAACTTGATCGTCTTCCCGCCCTCCACGAACTCCGCGAAATTCCTTGGCGTCGCCGAGTGCACGCCGTTCGTCAGGAAGTCGTCGATCTCGTAGCAGGTGTCAGGCTTGCCGCCGGAGCCTTCGCCCAAAAACTTCTGGAAGTTCTGGCTCGTGATCTTCGCCTTCTTGCGCGCCGACCAGTTGGTATAGCGGCGGAAGAGCTTTGGCAGAATCACCGGGCCCTTGTCGGTCGCGAGCACGTCGGTCTCGTTTTTCTTGGGCTCGCGCAGGTCGAAGTCGAAGGCGGGAATGGTTTTGGCGAGGTGCTTCCAGACCGGCAGCTTCTTCGTGCGCGCGGTCTTGGTCAGTGCAAGGAAGGCCTTGATCTCGTCGTCGTTCATCGAAGAGTAGAACGTCGGATAGGCAAAGCCCTGCTCGACGAGCCAGCGGTTGATGTCGACCGTCTTGTTCGCAACCGTTACCTCGATATCGCCGACCATCCGCCCATAGGTGTCGAACACCTCGTTCGGCGCATCGACATGGGTGAACACCCGGCAGGCGAGCGTCGCCTCGCCGGTGCTGGCGAGGAAGTCATGCAGCGCCTTGGTCGAGGTCGCGCCGAGGAATTGCCGGTAGGAGTGCGTGACCTCGTGATAGGCCTGCCGCTTGGCATCTAGCAGGCCCTTCTTCTCGGCGGGCGAGAGCGGCGCCGGCATATAGTGCAGTTCGGGGGCGTCGATGCCCTGGAGCCGGATGGTGAGCTTGCCGTTCTTGATCGGCGCCGTGTTGGTTCGCCCTTTGACCTTGGCATTGTCGAAGACGTGGGTCGGCTGGAATGGCGATGAATCGTTTTTGCGGAAGCGGATCGCGTCGGGGGCGACGTCCACCACGACCTTCGTGGTGTCGGCATCGGACCGTCCCTCGGGCCAGAACTGGCTGACCTCGATCGTGCCTTCGACTTCCAGCAATCCAACCGGCATCGGCCGCTCCTCATGAGTTTTTGCGGCCGCAAGGCGACTCGCACGCAATGAGACGGAGCGGACCATCTTCGTACGACAGGCCCATGACGGAGGAGATGCGGGGACACGCAGCAGCAGTGCTGGCTTGGTGCGCTTGCAACCGACGCAGCAAAAAAAGCGCGAGCCGGCAAAGTGCCGGCCCGCGCCGTCTGGATCAAATGATGGCTCCGCGATCTAGCCCAGGCTCAGCCCTTCGCTGGCTTCAACGGACCGACTATCGTCAGCTCGACGAGCGTCGCGCGCCGGCTTGTACGGACAGACCATCGTCAGGTAGAGCAGCGTGGGCGTCTTGCTGTCTCCCTCGTATTCCCACTCCAGCCGGATCTCATGAGTGTTCGCGGCGGGGTCGGTCTCTTCGTGCGTCGTGATGTGGGTCTTCATCGGAATCGGCGGCTCCGAATTGAAGCATTTCCGGACGCTGGCGTCGAGCAGCGCGCATCGGGTCAGAGGAACGACGTCGGGTTCGTCCCTGGACAGCGGGGTGGTGTTGGGCTGGGCCGCGAGATCGACGCGCACCCGACCCTTCTCCTTGTGCCAATGCTTCGCGCTGCCCTGCGGCCACTTCGAGGCGGGCGTCAGTATCAGGTGGTACTGGCCGTATTCCAGGGTCGGCAGATCGATGTGAGGCGATGCCTTGAGCTTGGCCACGCTCTTTTTCATGTTCGCCAGAGGGTAGTAGTTGCTGTTCATCAAGTTCCTGAATGCAGCCGTGGTGTAAGGTCTCGAACCCATCGCCTTTTCCCTCAGTAAGTTGTTTTTTTTCGCAGCCCAGCGAAACTTGTCGCCTGGAACGAAAGCCTGGCGGCTTACAATCCGAAGCTTCCGCTCGCCCGGCGTTGGAATGATACGACCTGAGAGTGAGTTGTCCAGAACAACAACGGCCGTGCACTTGATTCTCGCGCCAGCGTGCTTGCTGACGCCGCATCTTCGCGGAAAAGCGACGCCGAGAGCGTTTCGTTGTGCAAGCTTGCGCTCTCACTTGTCGGCAGCGCTCGCTAAATTCAGTTGGCCTTACGTGTCGGCTGTACGCGGCTCCCAGCGGGTAAACGCAACTGTTGCATCGAGCGAGGCGAACCGGACCATCATCCTCTCCGCCTTGCGCGCCGCGATCGCGATCGCATCCGAAAGCGGCGCGAAGCCGCTGCTGCAAAAGGCCGAGGCGATGCGGAACGGCATGCTCGCAGAGGGCGATCAGGCGACCTGACCTGGGGTGCGCGACGTCCGGGGCTTTTGCCCGACGGGTCAAATAAATTTTGCAGGTGATACAAGGACTTGGCTACTGTGCATGGGGTTGTTTTCGCGCCCTTTCCGGCAGGCGGCCCGCGCGGTGTGATGACAAGTCCCTTGCGCAGGCGCCAAGGTCGGCTACCGTTGGCACGCTAGTCGCCGGGTTAGGTGACGATTTGATTGATCTATTTTAGCATCCGAATTCATCGGCGCCGCGACGGCGCGACGCCCACCGGACGAGGCGGGGGCCATGATCATACGGGACCAGGCAGCACTGTTGGCGCCGGTCGAGCGCGATTTGCGGCTCGATCTCTTCCGCGGCATCGGCCTGTGGATGATCTTCCTCGATCACATCCCGCACGACGTCGTGGCCTGGCTGACGCTGCGCAATTACGGCTTCAGCGATGCCGCCGAGTTCTTCGTCTTCATCTCCGGTTATCTGGTCGGCTGGATCTACGGGCCGATCGTCGCCGGCGGCTGGTTCCTCGCCGCGCTGAAGCGGCTGTGGCGCCGGGCGGCGGAAATGTATGTCGCCCACATCATGCTGTTCCTGCTGTTCACGGCGCAGATCGCCCGCACCGCGCGCCGCTTTGACAATCCGATGTACGAGCACGAGTTCAACGTCTTCAATTTCCTGGCGCATCCGGACGAGCTGATCGGGCAGGCGATCGTGCTGAAATACAAGCCGGTCAATCTCGACGTGCTGCCGCTCTACATCACGCTGGTGTTCGCCTCGCCCTTCATCGTCTGGTGCCTGGTGCGCCGGCCGAACCTGACGCTCGCGGCATCCGTGGTGCTCTACGTGGTGTCGCGCTGGTTCGACTGGAACGTCGCCTCCTATCCGCCCGGCACCACCTGGTATTTCAACCCGTTCTGCTGGCAGCTGATGTTCGTGTTCGCCGCCTGGTGCGGCATCGGCCAGATCGACAAGATCGGCCAATGGGTGTGGTCGAGGGCGGCGATGGCGCTGGCCGCGGCCTGGCTGGTTTTTGCGCTCCTGATCGTGATGACCTGGCACGTCCACGCGCTCGAGGTCATGATCCCGAAATGGATGATCAAGGCGATCTACCCGATCGACAAGACCGACCTCGACATGCTGCGCTTCACGCATTTCCTGGCGCTGGCGATCTGGGTGACGCATTTCGTCTCGCGCAAATGGAAGGCGCTGCATACGGTGTGGCTGCGTCCCGTCATCCTCTGCGGCCAGCACTCGCTGCCGATCTTCTGCCTAGGCGTCTTCCTGTCGTTCTCCGCGCACTGGATTTTGACGCAATACACCAAGGGCGTCTGGGAGCAGCTCGCGGTCTCGCTCCTCGGCATCGTCATCATGATCGGCGCCGCCTGGCTGCTCGATCGTGCCGAGCGGGTGCCGAACCTGTTCGTGAAAGTGACCGACGTCGATGAACCCGGGACCGCCGTCGAGCGCGCACCGGCCGCCAATGCGAGCCGCTGAGTGGAGAGGTCCATGTCCAGACGTCTGTCGATGATCGCCGGCATTCTCCTGCTCCTCGTCTGCAGCGCGTCCGCCGAGACGCCGTCGCCGGAGGCGATGGCTACAGCGCGCAAGCTGGTTGTCACGCTGAAGATCGCCGATCAATATCGTGCACTGCTGCCGCAGTTGCTGCTCAAGCAGCGGCCGGTGGTGGCGCAGGACAGGCCGGAGATCGAGCGCGACTATGACGCGATGACGGCGCCCGGCGCCGAGATCTACGCGCCGTTCTTCACGTCGATGGTCGATCAGATCGCCGCCGTCTACGCCACAAGCTTTACCCTGGACGAGCTGCGCCAGATCGAGGCGTTCTACGCCCAGCCGGCCGGACAGAAGCTCCTGGCGCAGGCGGATGGGCTGGCGCAGGCGACCGCGCAGATCGCCCAGGACGCCAGCCAGAAGGCAGCCGACCAACTGAAGCAGCGCCTGATCGAGGCGCTGCGCCAGAAGGGGCACAAGCTGTAGCGGCCGTCCTTAGTGGATCGCCGCATACATGATCTTCTCCTCCGTCGCCTCCAGCGCCGAAAACTCTTCCACGACCTTGCCTTGGCGTGAAACCAGGATGCGGTCGGAGAGCGCCATGATCTCGGGCAAATAGGATGAGATGACCACGACCGCCTTGCCTTCGTCGGCAAGCCGGTTGATCAGCTCGTGGATCTCGACGATGGCGCCGACGTCAACGCCGCGGGTCGGCTCGTCGAAGATGATCAGGTCGGGCTCCTGCACCAGCGATTTTGCGATCACGACCTTCTGTTGATTGCCGCCGGACAGCTCGACCACCTTGCCGTGGTCGCCGATGGCGCGAACCTTGAGCTTCTCGATCCAGGTCCTGCCGACTGCGTCAGTTTCCCGCCGCGACAGCATCATGCGGCCTCGTGGAAACTTCGACAGCAGGCCGAGATAAATGTTGCGCGCGATCGAGGACGTTTCGAAGAAGCCCTCGACCTTGCGGTCCTCCGTGACATAGGCGATGCCGGCCTTGACCGCCGGTGCCGGCACCCGGTAGCGCACCGGCTGGTCGTGCAGCAGGATCTCGCCGCCATGGAAGAAGTCGCGCTTGAGCACGCCGGCGACGATCTTGAAGGTTTCAGTGCGGCCCGCGCCGACGAGGCCGAACACGCCGGTGATCTGCCCCGCGAACACCGACAGCGAATTGTTCTTCACCATCGGCGCCATCTTCAAATTCTGCACCGTGAGCACGCGCGCGCCAGCCGGCCGCACGCTGTTCTTCCGCGCGCCATAGAGTGTGTTGGAGAGATCGCGTCCGACCATGGCCTGCACGATCGCGGCACGGTCGAACCTGGCGACATCGTCGGTCACCACATGTTTGCCGTCGCGCAGCACGGTGATGCGGTCGGCGAGCAGCAGGGCCTCCTCCAGGGCGTGCGAGATGAAGACGATCGAGACGCCGCGCTTCTTGAGGTCGCGGACGAGGTCGAAGAAGTACTTCTTCTCTTCCGGCGTCAGCGATGCCGTCGGCTCGTCGAAGATGATGACCTTGGCGCGGTGCAGGACCGCGCGCGCGATCTCGACCATCTGCTTCTTGGCCGCGCCAAGGCCGCTGACGGTGGCGGTCGGCGTGACGTCGAAATTGAGCGATTGCAAAAACTGCTGCGCGGCGATGTAGATGCCGCGCAGGCGGTTATAGAACTTCTCCTGCCCGAGAAACAGGTTTTGCGCGACCGTCATGGTCGGCACCAGGCTGTTCTCCTGGAACACCATGGCGATACCGAGATTGCGTGCCTCCAGCGGCGTCTTCGGTGCGACATCGGCGCCATCGACCGTCATGGTCCCCGACGTCAGCATCACCACGCCCGCCATCACCTTGGTGAGGGTTGACTTGCCGGCGCCGTTCTCGCCGACCAATGCGTGGATCTCCCCGCGGCGGAGGTCGAAGTCGACCCCGTCGATGGCGGGCACGCCGGCATAGAGCTTTGTCGCCTTGCGCAGCGAGAGTGCGATGTCGCTCATGGGCGAAACTCCTCGGCAAGGCCGGCAAGGGGCAATCGCAGGACACGGCCCGGTCCCTTGGCGATCAGAACAAGATCATCGCCCATCTCGATGGCTGCGACGACGCCGTGATTGATGCCGTCGACCCGGCTGTGCAGCGAATAGAGCGGCTGGCCGTCCGCATCGAGGCGGATGACGAGGCCGTAGGAGCGCGGCGGCGCCCACGGCTTGATGACGCCCATGGTCTTGATGTGCGCGCCCTGCATGGGTTCCTTGAACGAGCGCCCGGAGCGCAGGCGCGGCGCGACCCAATAGGCCGGATCGATCTCGGCCATCATGCGGCGCCGGTAGCCGGGTTCGCGCAACACGAATTCGACCAGCTGGGTCCGCGCGGTGAATGCGGTGAGCCAGTAGCCGCCGCTGGACGCTTTCGACAGCCGCGACGGATAGACGGGAAGACGGCCGAGCACGACCTTTGGCGATGCGCCGGCCGAGACGAGAACGAGGCGGTGGCGCCAGCTCTCGCTGACCAGCATGGCGTTGCCATGGGCGCAGGCGCCGAAGGCATAGCAAAGCCCCTGGGCCAATCGTGTCACGCTCTTGCTACCGGGATCGAGCTTGAACACGCGGCCGGTCCGATTGAGCTCCAGCAAGTCGCGCGCCCACTCGTCGATGCCGCATGTCGTCGAGCCGTCCGTTGCAATCAGCGTATTGTCATCCGCGAGCGCCAGCGCATTGAGGGCGTTGAACGCGGCGTCGGTGAACGTCACGCTGGGTTGCTCGGCCGAGGGGCTTGCGTACACACGCACCTCGCGTCCCCCGAGCGCGACGGCAAGGCCGCCGCCGGGAAGGACACATAGCGCCGATATCGGCCGCTCGAAGCTGCGCACTTCCGATGCCGCGCCGCCGTTCAGACGCATCAGCCGCTGGCCGTCAGCGATGAAAACGTTGCTTCCATCGACGGCGAGGTCTTCCGGCGCCTCGCATGTCAGCAGGGTCTCGGTCGATTCCAGCTTCTGGTTAGGCTTCAATGCGCCGTCGAAGGACGGCACGGTGATGGTGGCGTCGCCGCGCCCGAGAAACCGGTTGGCGAAGTCTCTGACCGCAGCGATCACGACTGCTTCCCCCACCGCTTGTCATACTGGACGAAGTTCGGATCGGCATTGTCGAGCTTGTAGCGGCCGATCCGGTTGTTGAGGATGCCGCCCAGATAGAGATAGCCGCGATGCTCGCGCATCGATGTGATCATCGGATGGTTCTCGCCGTGCAGATCCCAGAACGATTCGACGATCTTGCCCTGCTCGTTGAACTTGACCACGCAGCCGGTATTGATGTTGGGGAACAGCCATTCGTCGACCGGCACGCGCTTGGCCATGCGGCGGCGGAAGCCCGGCATCTTCCAGGCGAGGTCGAGCGAGGGGCTGCGCATGCCCACCAGCGCCAGCCAGTAATTGCCGTCGGAGGCGAGGTTGATGTTGTCAGGGTAGCCCGGCAGATTGTCCATCACCACCTCGACCGCGCCCTTCTTGGGGCCTGCGAACCAGTAGCGCTTGATCGAGCAGCCAAAGGTTTCGGCAAACAGGATCGACTGGCCGTCGCTGGCGACGCAGATGCCGTTGGGAAATTTGAGGCCGCGCAGCTCGGTGCGTGTCGTGCCGGTCTTGGTGTCGTACGAGATGATGCGGCCGTTGCCGCGGGCTTCCAGGCCATCGATCGGCCACTCGTCCATCTCGTAGCGCACAGTCGCTTCCGAGAAGAAGATCAGGCCGTCGTCGGTGATGTCGAGGTCATCGGCGAGCCGCAGCCGGCTGTCGTCGTTGACCGACCGCATGCTGCGGTTGGTCTCGTCGGTCGCCTTCTCCACCGTGCCGTCCGGCTTGATGCGATAGAGGCCCATACCGCCGATGCAGACGTAGAGATTGTCCTCGCGATCGAAGGCCATGCCGAGCGGCTGGCCGCCGATATGGGCGAATACTTCCATTTTCTGGTAGTCGGGCGCGAGGAAGCGCATGATGTCGCCGTGGCGTGAGCCGGCATAGAGGTTGTCGTGGCGATCGAGGATGACGTCTTCCGGCGCCTCGATGCGGCCAAGGCCGATCGCCTCGACGTTACGCAGCTTGTCATTCTGCTCGAATGGTCCGCCTTGCCCGATTTCAGTCGGTGGCGGCGGTGGCAGCTCATGATAGGTCGGCGCGACATAGACCTTGCTGATGATGCGGGTCCGGTTCTTCTGCCAGCGGATGTCGACCATTGCCGCGACGAGCAGGATGCCGGCGAGCGCCATGCGGTTGACGCCGCCGCGCGCGTTCATGGTTGTGAGACCGTTGGTGATCAGGAGCACGATCAGCACCCCGACCGCAGATTTTGCGACCGAGCCCTTGCCGCCGCCGAGCGTGATGCCGCCGAGCACGGTCGCGGTCAGCACGATCACCTCAAGGCCGACGCCGATGTCACCACCGACGGTGCCGAGCCGGGAGGCGAAGAACAGCGCGCCGATGCTGGTCAGCACGCCACTCGCGACGTAACAGAGCGCGATCGTGCGGCGAACGGGGATGCCCGAATTGTACGCCGAGCGGCGCGAGCCGCCGATCGCGGTGATGTGCCAGCCCGGCCGCAGCCGGGTCAGGAAGATATGGCCGAAGATGGCGATGACGATATAGACCAGCGCCACCGTCGGGATGCCGAAGACGGAACCGGCGCCGATGAAATCCCAGGACGGGATGTCGGGGAAGGCTGAGGCGATGGCGTTGGAGTAGCGCTGGATCAGGAGATCGTAGGCCGAGCGGTAGATGATCAGCGTGATCAGCGTGGTGATGAAGGCGCGCAGCCGCAGATATCCGACCAGGACGCCGTTGACGGCGCCGAGCAGCGCGCCACAGAGCAGCGTGGCGACCGCGACGGCCGGAACCGGCCAGCCCGCGACGTCAAGCAGATAGAGCGCGCAGAAATCCGTCAGCGCGAAGATCGAACCGACGGACAGATCGATGCCGCCGACGATGACGACCAGCGCAAGCCCGAGCGCGATGAAGCCGATCTCCCCGGCCTGGCGCGCGGTGTCGGCGAGGCTCGCCGGTGACAGGAAGTTGTCGATGGATCGGCTGAACGCGAAGCCGACGATCAGGAGAAGGATGACCGGGATGGCTGTCTCGGTCCATCGCTTGGACAGGATTTCACCGAGGAGATGATCAGGCCAGTAGCGGTAACGCAGGCTTGTGATGGTGTCGCGCATCGGCATTCCAGCTAGGCGTGAAAGCTATCGGGAGCGGGATCCCCGGGGCCTTGATGTTCCGGGGATCTCGGGCGTCAGCGCCGGATCATTTCTTGAGGTCGCTGAGATTCCAGCAGGCCGTCTGGCTGTCGGCGTTCTCCTTGGTGATCGGAATCAGCGTGGTGTATTCCGAACCCTTGATCGAGCCGGGCTTCGCGCCCGACGACAGCAGCCATTTGATGGTGCCGGCCATCTGCGCCGCCTGGGTCGGCACGTCGTAGCTCATGTTTAGGTCGAACGCGCCCGACTTCACCAGCTCGCAGGCGCCCTTGTGCTCGCCGCCGCCCGAGGTGGCGAGAAACACCTTGCCGGTGAGGCCTGCTTCCTTGACTGCGGCTGCGGTGCCGATGTCCATGCCATCCCAGAAGCCGACGATGCCGCAGAGATCGGGATTCTGCTTCAGCACCGTTTGCGTGATCGCTTTGGCCTTGGCGGCGTCCCAATCGGCGGCCTGGCTCGACGCCACCTTGATCTCGGGATGCTTGGCGAGAACGTTCTCGACGCCCTTCAGCGTGTAGGCGCTCGCCGCGGCCGAGAGTGCGCCTTGCACGATAGCGATCTTGTTTGACTTGCCCTCGCAGGCCTTGACCACGGCCTCAGTTTGACGTTCGCCGATCTCGACCCAGTTGGCGCCGACGAAGGCGGAGCTGCGATAGGCCGAGCCCATGTTGATCTGGATGACGTAGATGCCTTCATTCTCGGCCCGCTGCAGCAATTTGGCGTAGGTCTGCACGTCGGGATTGTGGACCACCATCACCGCAGGCTTCTCCGAGATCAGCGAGGTGACGGCCTGGGCGCCGGCATTGGTGTTCCAGTTGGCATCGCGGATCACGAACTTGACGCCGAACGGCTCGAGCTCCTTCTTGAGCCCGGCATACCAGCCCTCGGTGAGGTCGAAGTTCATGGCCACCGGCACATAGGCCACGGTCTTGCCGGCGAGCGCTTCCTTGAACGGCTTCTGGAACGGCTCGTCGAGGCCCTGCTGAGCGAGAGCCGGTCCGGTCAGTGCCGCGAGAGCCAGTGCGGCAACGATTGCCTTTGTCTGATTGCCAAGATGTTTCATTGCTTCCTCCTTGGTTATGGTTGTCGTTCTTGTCGGTCGTTCAGATGTCGCCTTGCTGCGCCGTTTCTTCGTTGCGCGGATTCAGGAAGGAGTCCGTGATGACGGCGAGGAGCAGCACCACGCCTTTGATGAGATTTTGCCCGGCGTAGGAGATGTCCATGATGGTCATGCCGTTGAGCATGGTGCCGATCAGCAGCGTGCCGATGATGACGTTGAGCACGCCGCCGCGACCGCCCGATAGCCCGATGCCGCCCAGCACGACGACCAGGATCACGTCGTAGATCAGCGTCGAGTTGAAGATGCGGGTCGGCATCGAATTGACGGAAGCCGCCAGCACGAGGCCGGCAAAGCAGCCGATCAGGGCGGTGATCACATATTGCAGGACAATGATCGGGCGGGAGGGAATGCCGGTAACGCGCGCGGCGTAAGGATTGTCGCCGATCGCATAGATATAAGCGCCCCATCGGGTCTGGCGCAGCAGGAATGCGACCACGATGCAGGCGATCGCGAACATCCAGATCGAGGTGGGAATGCCGAGAACGGTGCCCTGTCCGAGACGTTCGAAGCCGTTCATGCCGGGGCTCCATTGCACGACGTCGAGCTGGAACAGCGTAGCTTGTCCTAGCCCAGCGAGCAGCAGGCCCGTTGCGAGTGTCGCAAACAACGAGGGCACCTCGGCATAGGCGATCAGCCAGCCATTGACGAGACCGAAGGTGATCGTGAGCAGCACGGCGATCATCAGCGAGAACGGCAGCGAATGGCCGTTCTGCACCATCTGAAGCACGAGCCCAGGTGGCACCGCCAGGGCCGCGATCAGCGAGATGTCGATACCGCGACCGATCACGACGATCGCCATGGCGAGGCCGAGGATGCCGAGCACTGCCACGTTCTGGAGCAGCGTCAGCATGTTCTCTGCCGTGAGGAAGCCGTTCAGGAAGATCGAGAACACGAGGAACAGCAGCGCGAAGACGACGAAAACGATCTCCTGCTGGCTCAATCGGAAACGCTTCATCGCCTGATCCTTGCTGCGGGCTATGGGTGCGCCATCGGCTTTGGCCTCGGCCTGATCAGCGACGCCATGAGCCCGACCTGGTCGATCGAGAAGGCGCCGCTGGCGACACCCTGTCTGACAGCTGCACGCGGATGGAGGCGCGATAACGTTCCAGAATGCGCCTGCACAGCGCTTCCGTCGAGAACGCATTCGTCCAAGGTCGCTGGCGAGCGAGATTCACGCTGCCTCCCCATACTTCATCCCGGACGTTTTGGCGTTGTTGTTGATCCAGGCGTGGACTTTGCGCCCTTGTCGTCATTCCTAGCGCAGAGGCTGGTCGCCAGAAAGGGGGCGGATCCAGAATTTTCTGACGGAGTGCTCGCTCATTTTTCCGCGTGATGCAATGTGGTGGACCCTCGGGCTTCTTCACCTCACGCCGATCTTGAGGGGGGTCTGCTGGGCGGAAGGGCGGAAGAGGTACTAGCGAAGAATGCGAGAAATAGTCCGGCCGCAACAGCGGCACGCGTATTCTGATACATCAACGTCTCCCCCGTTTATGATTATGATTGGAGCGCAGCCTAGATTTGCTCCGACCAGGCGTCAAATCTTGCGTGATGGCGCCACTGCATCGGCCGATTTGACGCGGACGGGTGCCCCCGTTACGTTTTCGTCAAATAAAGCGCGCGTACATGCCAGGCCCGACGAGCGTCCGGGCAAGCATCTGCGGATTGAAAATTCCAAGGGAACGGAAATGTCGAGCGACACCGCGGCCACCATCTCGAAAGCGCGCGAGCATTCCATCGGCGATCTCCTGCGCCGCTCGGCGGGCCGCGAGCCGGCCAAGCTCGCGGTGAGCTGCGGCAGTGCGAGCTGGACCTTTGCCGAGATGGATAAGATCTGCAACCGGCTTGGCCGCGGCCTGCTCGGCCTTGGCGTGAAGAAGGGCGACCGTCTCGCCGTGCTCTCGCGCAATTCCCATGCCTTCGCCGCCCTGCGCTTTGCCGTGGCGCGGATCGGCGCCGTGCTGGTGCCGATCAACTTCATGCTCAATCCGGATGAGATCAATTTCATCCTGAAGAGCTCCGGCGCAAAGCTGCTCGCGACCGGTCCCGACTTCGTCGAGCCGGCGCGCGCCGCGAGTGCGAAGGATTGCGCGGTCGAGAAGATGATCTGGCTGCCGGGCGAGGATCCCGCCGCGGCGCCTGCTGGCCTCGCCACCTTCGACGATCTGCTTCATTCCGACGGCTCGTATCTCGAAGCGTCGGTCGACAGCCGCGATCTCGCGCAGATCGTCTATACCAGCGGCACGGAATCCCTGCCCAAGGGCGCGATGCTGACCCATGAGGCCGTGATGTGGCAGTATGTCAGCTGCATCATCGACGGCGGCATGACCGTGGACGACAAATTCCTGCACGCGCTGCCGCTCTATCATTGCGCCCAGCTCGACGTGTTTCTCGGGCCGCAAATCTATCTTGGTGCCTCCGGCGTGATCACGGGGAAGCCGACCGCCGATAATATTCTGGCGCTGATCCAGGCGCACAAGATCACCTCGTTCTTCGCGCCGCCGACGATCTGGATAGCGATGCTGCGCTCGCCGAATTTCGACAAGACCGATCTGTCGACGTTGCAGAAGGGCTATTACGGCGCCTCGATCATGCCGGTGGAAGTGCTGCTCGAGCTGCAGGGCCGCCTGCCGGCCGCAAAATTCTGGAATTTCTACGGCCAGACCGAGATCGCGCCGCTTGCGACCGTGCTGCGGCCCGAGGACCAGGTGCGCAAGGCCGGCTCGGCCGGCAAGCCCGTGCTCAATGTCGAGACGCGGGTCGTCAACGTGTCGATGGAGGACGTGAAGGTTGGCGAGGTCGGTGAGATCGTGCACCGCTCGCCGCATCTGCTGTCCGGCTATTATAACGATCCCGTGAAGACCGCGGCCGCGTTCTCCGGCGGCTGGTTTCACTCGGGCGATCTCGCCACCGTCGATGAAGAAGGCCACGTTACCGTGGTTGATCGCGTCAAGGACATGATCAAGACCGGCGGCGAGAATGTCGCGAGCCGCGAGGTCGAGGAGATGATCTATCGCATCCCTGAGGTCTCCGAGGTCGCTGTCGTGGGCCTGCCCGATCCGCGCTGGATCGAGGCTGTGACTGCGATCGTCGTGGTCAAGACCGGCGAGAAGCTGGATGAAGATGCCGTCATCCAGCATTGCGCCGGCCAGATGGCGCATTTCAAGGTGCCCAAGCGCGTGATCTTCGTCGACAGCCTGCCGAAGAATCCCAGCGGCAAGCTGCTCAAGCGCGAGCTGCGCCAGCGCTTCGTCGGCGGCGGGACGCTCGGCAAGGTGATTTAGTAAGAATGGAGAGGGAACGCGGCTCAATACTTCTTCACATGCGCGCCGAACGCCAGCCACAGCGCCATTGAGGCGAGGCCGAAGCCGCCGAGCAGCAAAAACGTCGGACCGTAGCCGATCCATTGTGCGATCCAGCCGCCGACCGCGGGACTGAGACTTGCACCGACGCCCTGCACGGTGATGACGGCGCCCTGGCCGAGATTGATGCGTCCGGTGCCGTCGAGCGAGCGCGCGACCATGCCGGGAACGGCGACCGTCTGCAGCCCGGTGCCGATGCCGTCGAGCACCTGCATCGGCACGACGCCCCACCAGCCGGTGACGAAGAAGGCGAGAACGCCGCGAATGGGCAACATCATGAAGGAGACCAGGATCACCGGCCAGTAGTTGCGCTTGCCCGCGACCTGCATGCCGATCAGGGACGTCACGATCATCACGCCCTGCGCAATGATGACGATGGTCGCGACGAAGCTTGGACCATTGGCCTGGCCTGCGCTCACCGCAGCAAGGCCATAGAGTGGCACGATGGCGGCGTTGCCGAGATGGAAGATGGCCAATGCCAGCGCCAGCACCAGCAGCGGCTTGTGCTTGAAGAGAACGGAGAGACCTGCCGGCGGATTGTTCCTCTCGTCTTCCTGGCTGCCGCGAGCTTGGCGATCATCGATGGCCTTGGCCGGAATCATCAGGACGCAAGCGACGGCGACGGCGCCGAAGAGGGCAGCCAGAACGAACACCCAGACGTAGCCGAATTTGTAGCCGAGATAGCCCGACAGCGCCGCGCCCACCATGTTGCCGGCGTGGTTGAAGGCCTGGTTGCGTCCGTTCAACGCATTGAAACCCTTTTGCTTGGCGATGCCGAGCGAGATGCCGGTGACCGCCGGCACGATCGCAGCGCTCGCCAGCGATTGCGCCACTTGCGAGAAGGTGACTGCCCAGAAATTCTGCGAGATCAGGATGATGGCGGAGGCAAGCACCACGCAGATTCCGGGAATGATGACCCATAGCCGCTTGTTGCGACTGGAATCGATGAAGCCGCCGATCGGTGTCGTGACCAGCATGCCCGCGACATTGCCGATCGTCAGCGCGGTGCCGATCAATCCGGTCGCCCAGCCGCGCTCGTGAAGGAACACGCCGACGAACGGCCCGATGCCCGACTGCATGTCGGCCATGAAGAAGTTGACGGCGTAGAGAGGCCAGAGACGGGGTGAGGAAGGGCGCGATGTCATCGAGACGCTGAACGTGATGCTACTAAAGGGGTCTCGTGCAAGCGGAGACGGCCGGCCAATTGTGCCGGGGCGGACCGAAAAGTAACATGTGCCAATCGCGTTGGTTCCTCCGGACTTGCGATTGGAGGGCGGCGATGTCACCTCACAGGTATCCTGTTCTCCTTTCTGGATCACGGCCATGCCTCTCTGGACCTGCGAAACCTGCGGCGCGCAATTCCCGGACAGCGGACAGCCACCGGCGTCCTGTCCGATCTGCGAGGACGAGCGGCAATATGTGAACTGGAACGGGCAGACCTTCCTGACCCGCGAGACGCTCGCCGAACGTCACCGCCTCGTCTGGCGCGACGATCTCGGCATCACCGGTATCGCGCTTGAGCCGAGCTTCGCGATCGGCCAGCGCGCGCTGCTGGTCCCAGATGGCAAGGGGTGCGTGATGTGGGACTGCATCCCGCTGGCAACCTCAGAGGCGATCGCGCATGTCAAATCACTCGGCGGATTGACGGCGATCGCGATCTCGCACCCGCATTACTATGGCGCGCTTGCCGACTGGAGCGAAGCGTTCGGCGGTGTGCCGGTGTATCTTCACGCTGCCGACCAGCAATGGGTGACGCGTCCACACCCCTCGATCGTGCACTGGACCGGCGATCAACATCGTATCTCGGACGATGTTCTGCTGTTGCGCACCGGCGGCCATTTCGCAGGCGGCACCATGCTGCACTATTCGCGCGGCGTGGAGGGCAAGGGCGCGCTGCTCACTGGCGATATCGCGCAAGTGACGATGGACCGCCGCTTCCTCAGCTTCATGTATTCCTATCCGAACTACATGCCGCTCAACGCCGCCGCGGTGCGGCGGATTGCAGCCGCTGTGGAGCCGCTCCCCTTCGACCGCATCTATGGCGCTTGGTGGGACCGCAACATCGCTTCGGGCGCCAAGGCTGCCTTTGCGGCATCGGTGGACCGATACATCGCGGCCATTGCCTAAGCCAGGCGACAATCAGAAATCTCCGTTGTCTCTGGTAAAAATAAATGTACTATTGGTACAGTTATTAGACGCAACGATGCGTTTGCTGGTCCGGCACGATCGATGCATCGTTGCCGCGCGGCTTGCCATACGAATATTACTGCTTGTTCCACTGGGACCATCATCGCTACACCCAGGATCCGGACAAGGACCCGGAGCTGATCGTCGGCGTCAAACCGGCATCCGACACGCAGCTCGCGATCGCCTATAGCGGACTGCTCCAGGTCGCCGGCCGCCTCCGGCTGATGCTCGGCCATGCCATCACCGGCAAAGTGGTTGTCCCTTGGATCCCCGAGAACAAGCGCGGCACTATCGTGGCCGAAGCGCGGGCCTATGTTGCGTCCTATGCGTTGTTGCTCGCATTGTCGCTGTGGTTCTCGTCCGCGTTGCTTCTGTGGGTCTGGATCGTGCCGCTGATCATCGGGCAATTCTTTCTGCGACCCTATCTCTATGCCGAGCATACCGGTTGCGAGCATACTCGCAGCGCGTTCCAGAACACCCGCACCACCTATACCGGCGCCATCGTCAAATGGATTGCGTGGAACATGCCCTACCACGTCGAGCACCACGCCTATCCCTCGATCCCGTTTCATGCACTGCCGAAGCTGAACGGTATCGTCGACGGCGAGATCGTCTATCGCGGCCGCGGTTACATCAGAACGACGCGCGAGACCTGGGCCTGGTTTCGCCGGCAGCGGAAGAGCGCTTAAGCTCAACGCAAAGCTCCGGCCGCAGCACGACCGGAGCTTTGTCGTGAGGGCACGGTATCAGTAGATGCCGTAGGCGCAGACATTCACGACGCGGACGCGCATGCCGTGACGGGTCTGGACGACGCGCTCCTGGTAGCAGTTGTTGACGCCGGTGTTGACGTAGATGCCGCCAAAGCCCCAGCCGGGGCCCCAGTAATGGTGGAAGCCGTGGGCCGACGCGGCGGTGGGCGCGAGAGCGGCAGCGCCGAGCGAACCGGCGGCGATCAGACCAAGAGCAAGCTTGCGAAACATTTTCATTCTCCAGTGTGGCGCGAAGCCGTTGTTGTGTCCCTGCATCTCGGTCGGGTCGACGCGTGAATGCGTTCACGCGATGAGGCAAGAATCGTGTTTCAGGATTGTTTCGTCAGTTGCGGCGAGATGCGCCGCCGTCAGGCTTTCCGCGCCGCGCGATAGCGCGCGGCCATCGCCTGCGTCATCTCGGCCATCTTCTCGCGGAGATCGGCGGGCTCCAACACCTCGACCTCGGACCCCAGCCGCAGCAATTCGGCTGCGGCATGCCACGAGGTCTTCCCGGTGGGCACCCTTGCGATGCGCCAACCGTCGGCATCAGTCGTCTCTTCGATCTGCGTGCGCGCCCTGACGTAAGGCTGGCTCAGCGCATCGAGCAGTTTTACCCCGATTGGCGACAGCCGTACGATCGCGACGTTCGGGTGCATCTCGGTCTCGAGCCGCAGCGTCGCATCCTGCCAATAGGCGGCGAGGTCGAAATCGGCGGGACGATCGAAGCGGTCGTCGAGTGCCGTGCAGTCGAGCACGCGCGCGATGCGATAGGTGCGCACGCTGCCGTCGACTTGGCCTGCGAGATACCAACTGCCGCCCTTCAGCACGAGGCCGAGCGGAGCGACACGGCGCTGCTTCTCGGCGCGCCAGCTCTGATAGCGGATTTTGATGAGTGTCCCGCGGAGGGCCGCGCCGGCAATCGCGCGCAGATGCTTTGGCTCTTCTGCCTCGCCGAACCAGCCCGGCGCATCCAGATGAAAGCGCTCCTGCATCCGGCCGGCGTCTTCGCGCAAGTTTGCGGGCAGTGCCGCCATCAGCTTGCTCTGTGCGGCGATCATTGCGGCATCCAGCCCCAGCGCCGCCGCCGGGCCCGGCAATCCCGCCAGGAACAGCGCGCCCGCTTCGCTCTGCGATAGCCCGTTGAGGCGCACGCGATAGCCGTCGAGCAGGCGGTAGCCACCCTCCGCACCGCGGTCGGCATAGACGGGGACGCCGGATGCCGCGAGCGCGTCGATGTCGCGATAGATCGTGCGCACCGAGACTTCGCAGGCCTCTGCAAGCGCGGGCGCAGTGACCTGCCCCTTGGCCTGGAGAGTGGTGAGGATCGACAACATCCGGCTCGCGCGCATGATCCCTTAAACCATACCTGACACAGGATGTCAGGTATGGTCGGCTAGAGATGCGCCCATCGCAAACCGGCCCAAGGGAGATCCGCCATGACCGATCCGAACCGCATCACGCTGTATTATTCGCCGCAGAGCCGCGCCACCGGCACGCGGGTGTTGCTGGAGGAGCTCGGCGCGCCCTATGACCTTCACGTCCTCAACATGAAGGCCGGCGAGCAGCGGAGGCCTCCCTATCTCGCCATCAATCCGCTCGGCAAAGTGCCGGCGATCCGGCATGGCGAGGCACTCGTGACCGAACAGGTCGCCATTTACATCTATCTCGCCGACCTGTTTCCGCAAGCCGGCCTGACGCCCGCGCTCAACGATCCGCTGCGCGGTCCCTATTTGCGCTGGACCGCCTATTACGGCTCCTCCTTCGAGCCCGCGCTGATCGACAAGTTCATGCAGCGCGAACCTGCGCCGATCACGCAGTCGCCCTACGCCGATTACGACACCATGCTGGGTGCGTTCGAGGCGCAGCTGTCGGAGGGGCCCTATCTGCTCGGCGAGCGGATGACCGCCGCCGATATCCTGTGGGGCGTCGCGTTCAACTGGACCATGATGTTCGGCATCGTGCCGAAGAAGGATGTGTTCGTCCGCTATTGCGAGCGCATCACCTCGCGGCCGGCATTCCAACGCATCAATGCGGCGGATGATGAGATGGCGGCACAGCATGCGGCGGCTGTGGGTGGGGCCAGCTCTTAGTGTCATCCCGGCGAAAGTGGGGCCTTCGCCGGGACGACACTGAGGGTGTGTGGTCCGACCTCGCCTCAAAACCGCGGCGGCCGCTTCTCCGCGAACGCCTTGATGCCCTCCTTGATCTCGTCGCCGCGCATGCTGTCGCGGTGGCGCTGGTCGGCAGCGCGCTCATCCAGCTCGCCGCGGGCGAATTCGTTGATTGCGCGTTTCATGCCGCGCATCGCGTTCGGGGCATTGCCGGCGAGAATGTTGGCGAGCTTGTCGACTTCCTCGTCGAGTGTCTCCACCGGCACCATGGCGGTGAGATAGCCGATCCGCAGCATCTCCGGCGCACTGATCTTCTGTGCAGTGAGAAACAGCTTCTTGGCGTTGTCGACGCCGAGCCGCGTTACGTAGCGTTTGATGCCGCTCCTGTAATAGTGCAGCCCGAGCCGCGCCGCCGGCATGAACATTTCCGCGGTGTCGACGCCGATGCGGAAATCGCAGGCGAGCGCGAGGTCGGTCGAGCCGCCATAGACGCCGCCATTAAGCCGGCAGATCGTCGGCACGCCAAGATCCTCCAGCCGGTTGACGACGACTTCGAAGGCCGAGCCCGCGCTCTGCTGCTCGTTGGCGCTCACTGCCCGCTCGGCGACCGAATTGAGATCGTAGCCCGCGGAGAAGGCGCGTCCCGTGCCGGTCAGGACCAGCACGCGGATATCAGGATCGGCCTCGATCCGGTCGAACAGCTTTGTCAATTCGCCGAGATCTTCGGCCTGGAGCCGGTTGAGATGCTTGGGCCGGTTCAAGCGGATGGTGGCGCGTGCACCAGCGATTTCGAGCACGGGGGGACTTGCCGCGTCGGCTGTGTCCGACATTCTTGTCTCCATTTACTTGTTTTCGAGCGTGCGGCGCTTCGCCTCGGCGTCGATGGTCTCGGCGAGGTCCGGGTGCCGCGCCATCAGCACGCGGAAGTCGACGAGGTCGAGCACCAGCAGCCGCGATACTTTCGTGGTCGAGACATTGGCGCCGCGCATGTTGTTGCCGAGCAGCGCCATCTCGCCGAAGAAGGCGCCCTCGCCGAGCTGGACCTTCTTGCCGGGGAGGTCGACCTCGACCGCACCGGCGGCGATGAAATACATGCAGTCGCCCTGCGCGCCCTTGCGGATGATCATGGTGCGCGCCGGCAGCTCCATGGTGCGCAGCATGTGGGTGACGTCGGCGATGGCCGCCGGGCCCAGCGCCGCGAAGAATGGCACTTTGCTGACGGATTCCCAGGTCTTGAGGAAGTTGTCACGCCGCGTTTCCGCCGCGAACCCGGTCGCCAGAATACCGGTCCAGAGGCCGAACACGCCGAGGCCGGAGATCATCACCAGCGCAGCGATCATGCGACCGAGCGGCGTGACCGGCACGACGTCGCCATAGCCTGTCGTGGTCAGCGTGACGACCGCCCACCACAGCGCGGCAGGGACGCTGCCAAACGTCTGCGGCTGCACGTCCCGCTCCAGGAAATATTCGGCGACGGAAGCGAGGAACACCACCATCAGGAAGATCACGAGCACGCTGACCAGCGGCCCCGATTCCAGCACCAGCACACGTCTGAGCTGGCGCAGGCCGGGAATACCCGGCACCACCTTCAGCACCCAGAGCACGCTCAGCAGCCAAGCCGTCTTGGGCTCGGCGCCGAAGATCAGCGCGACCGGCACGGCCAGCGCCCCCAAGGCGTCGACCAGCCCGGCGGAGGAGGACATGTAGAGGGCGAGCCGCCCCTGCCGCGTCATGTGGCGCAGTCGGACCAGCCATTCGAACACGAAATAGACGAGACAGGCCCACAACAGGAAATCGACCCAGCGGTGGGCCGTTTCATAGGCCGGATCGAGCGTCAGCAGCGCCATGCTGACCACGCCGACGGTCACGGCCACATAGGCCACCTTGGTCATGTTGCGGCCGGCGGTCGCGGCCATAAACTGGGCCAGAGCAGGAAACATCGGCTTGGACATGCGGAGTGGCGGCTCGGTGCTGGTTCTTGCGGTCCCGGGCTGGGACCTCAGCGCCAAAGTGCCCGCCCGCACCGGAGCCGTCAACGACGGGGCGTTCAGTACGGCGCCTGATGCAGGACCGGGCCTGCTTGCTATTTGAAATGTGGAGGTTCGTCGTAGCCGCGGCGGCTGCTCAGGAACAACAGCATCATGAGGCCGATGCCGACGATCACGGAAAACCCCGCTCCCAGCGCCAGTGCCACATAACCTTCCGTCGGAATCGGGGCGCCCCCGACCGCCATCGCGGAGTAGGCGAAATAACCAACCGCAACCAGCATTCCCAGCAAGATGATGAGAAGGAGCATACGCATGGTGCGTTCTCCGGTTGTACAAGGAGGCCAACGGTTGCAGAGGCAAAACCGTTCCAGCGGGCGGGCCGCGATTCGCCTCAAAAGGCGAAGGCCCCGGGCCCCGAGCCGCGAATCGATAGGTCAGGCACTCTGAGCTGTCTTCACCACCACGACATTGCTGTCGTCCGGTAGGGGCAGAGCGGCAGGGCTCGCGACCTGGTCGGCCTCGCCGCAATGGCGTTTCAGGTAGTCGCGGCGCATCTCGATCTCGTCGCGCACAAATTCATAGCCGAGCTTGAAGGTATCGAGCCCGTCGGTACTGATCGTACCGTCTCTGAGGCCGACCACGGCGCCGCGCAAGATGCTCTCGAGCTCGTCCTGCAGGCATTCGAGCTGGTCCAGCGAATGAGCGTGCTCGATGCGCTCGCCGACGTCGAGGACAGCGGTCGAAAGCTCGCCAGCCTTCTCCGGCGCGATCCTCGTGATCTTGGCGTAGATCGCGGCGAAGATCGAGCCGATGACGCTGAGCGCGGCGGCGCCCAGATACATCATGTCGCTGTACTTATCCATGAACGACTTGGTGTCGTCGTTGATGTAATCGGCGGCGCCCTGATGCGCCATCACGTAAGCGTCCTTCTCGACGGAGGCCGGTTCGATATGGGTTGCAAAGCCGTTGTCGAGCCCGAGCGCGGACTTGTTCTCGTAGACGATGCGCGCGATGTCGCCAGCGGTGGTCGCCGACATCTTGGACTGCGCGACCAGCAGCCATTCGAGGCCGATCGTGTCGAGATCGTCGTCGGGAATCTCGGGCGACGCCGACAGCGTGCCGGCCGTCAGCGTCTCGTCGGAAATGCCGGGGAATTTACGCGCCAGCGCCTTGGCGTCGTCGATTGCATTGAGCGTGAAGCCGCCGCGCTTGGCGACCTGCTCATAAGCCTTGTCGCGCACGGCCCTGGAGGCGTGGACGACGGCAATCACCGCGCTGAAGCCGTTGGCCGGCGCGAACAGCTTGTCCAGCGTCGCACCCGGCGGCGCCATCTGGATTTTCGCGGCGTCGGGGCTGTCGGCGGGAATGTCGAGGATGCTGCGGACGAAGGCGAGAGAGGAATCATTCTCGGCGAGAATGGCGACCTTCTTCTTCTTGAGCTCGACGAGCGACTTGATCTTCTTGTTGCCGGGGCCGAGCAGGAGCACGAGATCGTGCTCGAGGATCGCGAGCGTGCGCGCCCGCAGCGGCACCTTGGCGTCGGTGCGCAGGACGGCAAGATCGGCCTGCTTGCGATCGAACTGCGCGAGCGCCTTGGCGTTGTCGGCGCTGTTGACGATCTTGATCCGGAAGCGCGAGGCGTTGTTCTTCAGCAGTGTGGCGAGCTTGGTCGCGAACAGGGCTTCGTCGCTGTTGGGAGCGCCGACGGCAAAGGTCAGCGTCTCCGAATTGTGCAACCAGGCGCGGCCGGCCCAGACGGTGGCAAGCGACAGCAGCAGGGTCAGCACGACATAGAGCAGGACCTGCTGCTGATTGGTCTTGATCACCTTGGGACGCCGTCGCGGCGGGAGCTCGGCTGACGAGGTCGGGCCTTCAGCACTCATGGCAGCACTCTGGCCTTATTTCTGGGTGGCGCGCGGCACGACGATCGCCGGCGGCACGCTCGAAAATTTCGTAAGCGTCTGAAAAAAGAACGATAATCCTCTACCTGAGGATGATAGCGCTCCAGCAAAAGAATGCAAATTCCGCGCCGAAGGTAACCTTACCCGACCGATCCGCGTCGTTTGGTCATGCTATCACCGTTTAGCCACAGTTGGCGATTTTCCAGTTTCCCCCGGCTGCATTCCGTCGCGGGAGATGTCATAAATCAGCGGTCCCGATGTTCTGGCGGGTCCAAAAAGAAGTTGCGCTGAACGCTCCATTTTTTCTTTTCGAGTCAACGAGGGCGTCAGCTTTGTCGTTTCCACCCCTGTCATCGGCGGTTCCGGTCGAAGCGCTCATTGGCTGGATGTTGCTGCTCACCTTCAAGCACATCATTGCCGATTTCGTGCTGCAGACCGCCTGGATGGCGCATGGCAAGGACCAGAAGCACGGCTGGGCTTTGCCGCTTCTGGTGCATTGCCTGATTCACCTTGCGGTTGCGTTGCCGCTGATCCTGATCGTGGCGCCGAAGTTCTGGTTCGTGGCGCTGATCGACTTCTTTATTCACATCACGATCGACCGCGCCAAGGGACTGGTCTCGGCGAATTTCGGCGTCAATCAGGAGCACCCCTGGTTCTGGACCCTGATCGGCGTCGACCAGGCGCTGCACCACCTGACCGGCTTCGGCCTCTCCATCTTCATGGCGGCGAACTGAGGTCGGTTGTTTCCGATCCTCGGCCCGTCTGGGCCGACTTATTCGCGTCCAGGGCGCAAGGACCCCGGGTGACTACCGTTCCGGGTGGTTAACCTTTCATTAGAGAATTGCGCTGCATCTTCCCCACACGAGGGAGAACTGCAATGTTTTCAAGCCGCGACGCTTATGAAAGCGATTTCTGCCCGGTTCGCGACGAGCTCCTTGGCGAGATGTACCGCGCCAGCGAGAGTGGCCTGCCGAGGCTGGTTGAGAGTGTTTCCCCTGACGCGCGCGCCAGGCTGGCGCTGTTCTGCTATCGCCGCAGCCATCTTCATTCGCTGGCCGTCGCGATCGCAGCCAGCTGCAGCGAGCGCAACCTGATCGAGAACGGCGGCCGTGTCGGCTCGACGCTCTATGCGCTGTCGCGCGGGGGCTCGGCCAAAGCGTCCCCGTCGCTGTCGGGTGGCCGCAAGCCGATCACGCTGTCGACCAAGCCGCTCTCGGTCCTCGCACCGCTGGACGACGAGATCGACGACGAGATCAGCGAAGCGGTTCCGGCTTAAGCGGTCACAATTACGGGCAGCCCGAACTTCCGCCGCGCCATCGCGCATTCGGCGTCGCCGGGCATGCAGGTGCGGCACACCTCCGGCCGGACCGCATAGATGCCGCATGCGGTCACCTTGCCGATCTCGCCCTGCAACGCCGAACAGCGATCGCCCTCGCAGCGCATGCCGGATTGACGCGCGTTGACGAGCGTCTCCGGAATAGCTGCAAGCTCCTCGTCGCTCTCGATCGAGAAGCGCGGCCAGTTCTGCGAGTAGCCGCAGCAGGCGCCGCAGCTCTGGCAACAGCTCGACAGATCGATTTCTTCCATCGTCGTCACGTGTCCTTCAGGTATCTTTGGGCGGACCCCAGACCAGGCTCTGCCGCCATTTGGCGCGCAACACGTCGCGCCGCTCCGGATATCTTTCGTCGAGATAGGTCGCATCCACGACACGGTCGGTGCGGAAGCTGCGAAAATCGCTACGCAGCTCGCACCAGGCCGCGAGCAGGCGCACGGCTTCGAGATAGCCGACCGAGATCGGCCAGATCATGCGCTCGCTGGGGCGGCCCTGCTCGTCGCGATAGCGCAGCATGATCTTCTTGCCCTCGTGAATCTGGGTGCGCGTGCGCGCCATGTCCAGGCGGTCCGGCTCCCTGTTCCAGCTCGGCCGCGCGCGGCTCGCAGGCTCCAGCACGAAGGGACGCAGGCGCTCGGGCACGGTGTCGGCGATCTTGGCCATCAGATCTTCAGCCGCGCGCGCCAGCGTGGAATCGGCATGGCCCGCGACCCATTGCGCGCCCAGCACCGCCGCCTCGATCTCGTCGGGTGTCAGCATTAGGGGTGGCAGGTCGAAACCCTTCTCGAGAATGTAGCCCATGCCGGCTTCGCCACGGATCGGCACGCGCTGGCCCATCAGCGTTGCGATGTCGCGATAGATCGTTCGCTTCGAAGTCTCGAGCTCGGCCGCAATCGCGTCCGCCGTCAGCGGCTTGCGGGTGCGCCTCAGCACCTGGATGATCTGAAACAGCCGGTCGGCGCGTCTCATGGCAATTCTCTCATCGGGGACGGATCAGAAAAAGGTGCGTGGCTGCTGACAGGATGCTGGCAGCAGGGGAGTTCTATACCGGGACAACACATCGACTGAAGAGGATTTGTCCATGATCATTCCAACCCATTTCGGTCCGGCCGGTCCGTTGTGGCGGAGCCAGGCCTCGTTGCATGCCTCGCTGTATGCCTGGGCCTTCAGCCGCCTCACCCTTTTCGATCTCACCGTCGTCGACCTCCGCGTGGCGCTCGCGACCATGCTGACACGCTCGCTGATCCAGGCTGCGGACGCGCTGGTCCGCCATGTCATGGGCCGCGCCTGGCGGGGGGCCCGTTTCGCAGAAGATATCACGGCTGCTGCCACCATGGTGGCAGCAGCCCGGCACTAGGTTCCGTCAACTCTTTCGGCAGGTTCAGGAGAGCTCCAATGATCACGCTTTATGGCTTTGGCACCGGCTTCGGCCTGCCGGAAATCAGCCCCTTTGTCACCAAGACCGAGGTGCAGCTCAAGATGGCGGGACTGCCCTACCGGAAGGAGCGCGCGATGCCGCCGGCTTCACCGAAGGGGCAGCTGCCTTTCATCGATGACGGCGGCGAGGCGGTGGCCGATTCCACTTTCATCCGCGCCCATATCGAGCGCCGCTACGGCTTCGACTTCGACGCCGGCCTTTCCCTGCACGAACGCGCCCAGGCCTGGGCGTTCGAGCGCATGATCGAGCACCACGTCTATTGGTCGCTGGTCGGCGCGCGCTGGGTCGATGCTGCCAATTTCGCCAAGGGTCCTGCGCATTTCTTCGACGGGGCGCCCGAGCACAGCCGCGAGAAGCTGCGCGAGGACGCCCAGTTCCGTGTCGCCGAGAATTACCTGCTCTCTGGCCTCGGCCGCCACGCTCCCGATGACGACGTCGAACTCGCGGTTCGCTCGCTGTTCGCGCTGTCGGTGCAGCTTGGCGACAAATCCTATCTGATGGGCAACAAGCCCAGCGGGGTCGACGCGACCGCGTTCGGCGCGCTCGCCGGAATTCTCACACCGTTCTTCGAATCCCGGCTGCGCGAGCGTGCGGAAGGATTTCCGAACCTCACCGCCTATGTCGACCGGATGATGGATAGCTACTATCCAGAGTTCGCCTGGACGCCACTGCGGCAAGCGGCCTGACGCAATCGCCCGGAAAGCGCAAAAGAAAAGAGCCGGCCCATCGGGCCGGCTCTCGCCATCTCGGAAACTATCGCCGCTTACTTCGCGAGCGTGTATTTGCCGTTCTTGACCGTGAGCAGGATGCGCGAGCGGTCGTCGAGACCGTAGCGATCCTTTTCGGTGAAGTTGTAGACGCCTTGGCTCGCCGGGATCTCCCTTTCGGTCAGCCAGGCTTGGCGGATGGCCTCGCGGAATTCCGGCGTGCCGGGCTTCGCCGTCTTCAATGCGGTCGGAATGATGCGCTTCAGGACCTCGAAAGCGTCATACGAGTGACCGGCGAACTGGCTGCGGCTGTTCGGGCCGTACTTGCCTTCATAGGCGGCGTTGAGTGCTAGACCCGGCTTCTTGGTCGCGGCCTCGTCCGGCTGGTCCTCGGGATCCATGACGGGACCGGACGCCATCAGCACGCCTTCGGCAGCTTTGCCGGCGATGCGGATGAAGTCCATGCTGGCGGCGCCGTGGGTCTGGTAGATCAGGCCCTGATAACCGCGCTCGCGCAACTCGGTCTGCGGCAATGCGGCTGCGGTACCGGAGGCGCCGATCAGGATCGCGTCGGGATTGGCTGCGACGAGCTTCAGAACCTGTCCGGTGACAGACGTGTCGGGCCGCGCGAAGCGCTCCTCGTCGACCATGGTCATGCCCATCGGCACGCCCTGGGCCTTGAAGTCGTTGAACCAGAGGTCGCCGTAGGAGTCGGAATAGCCGATATAGCCGACCGTCTTCACGTTGTGGGCCTTCATGTGCTCATAGAGCACCTTGCCCATGATCGGAATCGGTTGCGGCATCGACACCGACCACTTGGCACGCTCGGGCGTGATCGGGAACGGCGCAAGGCCGAAATGCGGAATGCCGGCTTCGTTGGCGACGTTGGAGATCGCGATGGATGGCGGTGTCGTCGAGGAGCCCATGATGATGTCGGCCTTGGACTCCGTGACGAAGCGGCGTGCGTTCGTGGTTGCCGTCGTCGGGTCGCCGCCGTCGTCGAGCACGATCACCTTCAGCGGCACGCCGCCGATTTCCTTCGGCACGAATTCCAGCGCATTGCGCTCGGGAATGCCGAGGGCGGCGGCAGGACCTGTGGTGGTCACGCTGATGCCGATGGTGATTTCGTTGGTCTGGGCCAGCCCGGGCAGGGCCGGCAGCGCCAGCGTGGCCGCCGCGATGGCAGCGGTCAGGTAAAAGCGTTTCATTGATTCCTCCCTTGACGTTTTTCTTTGAAAGCAGAAATCGGGGATGAATTCAGCCCCGTCTTTTGGCGATGCGGCGATTTAGCTCCGGACCTAGCTTCCTGTGAATTTGGCTACCATTTCCGGAGGGAATGGTGCCGATTTCAGCTTGTCGGGGTTAACGGGATCGCGGCCGACCAGGACGCGGGTCTCAAAACCTTCGATAGCAAGTGCCTCGCCCTTGTAGACATTGTGCTTCACCTCGAAGCTCGAGCGCTTGATGCTCTCGATCTTCGTTTCGATGGTGATCCAGTCGCCATAGGTCGAGGGGATGTAGAACTTGGACCGCGTATCGACCATGGGGATGCCCACCAGGCCGTATTTGCGGACCAGATCCTGCTTGGAGAAACCGGCGACCTCGAACAGGGTCGACGTCGAATCGTCGAACATCGCGAAATAGCGCGGGTAGTAGACGATGTTGGCGGGGTCGCAGTCGCCCCACTGGATCTGGACGTCGCGCCGGTTCACGAACATGCGTGATGCTCTTACTTGGGCGCCATGCGCAGCGAGCCGTCAAGGCGCACCACTTCGCCGTTGAGGTAGGAATTCTCGACCATGTGCAGGGCGAGCGCGGCGAACTCGTCGGCATGGCCGAGCCGGCGCGGGAAGGGAATGGCAGCGGCAAGCGAGTCCTGCGCTTCTTGCGGCAGATTGGCCAGCAGGGGCGTCAGGAACAGGCCGGGCGCGATCGTCAGCACGCGAACGCCGAACTGGGCGAGCTCGCGGGCGATCGGCAGCGTCATGCCGACGATGCCGCCCTTGGACGCCGAATAAGCCGATTGGCCGATCTGGCCGTCATAGGCGGCGACGGACGCCGTGTTGATGATGACGCCGCGCTCGCCGGTCGCCTGCGGCTCGAGCTTGGACATCTCGGTCGCGGCGAGGCGCAGCATGTTGAAGGTGCCGATCAAATTGACCTTGATCACCTTGTCGAAATCGGCGAGCGCCATCGGGCCGTCGCGGCCGACGACGCGCTTCGCCACGCCGATGCCGGCGCAGTTGACCAGCACGCGGGCCGGGCCATGGGCCTTGGTCGCCTGCGCGATCGCGGCTTCGGCGGAGGCCGCATCGGAGACGTCGCAGGTCACGGCCACGCCCTTGATCTCGGCGGCAACGGTCTCGGCGAGCTTGGCATTGAGATCGCACACCGCGACCCTGGCGCCCTGCGCCGCCAGCTTTCGCGCGGTGGCGGCGCCCAGTCCCGATGCGCCGCCGGTGACGATGGCTGCCTGATCCTTCAACAACATGGCGTTCTCCTTCGATGAATTCTTAGCCGACCGATATCACACGGTCCGATGGATTGGCAGCGTAGAGCTCCTCGATCAGCGCGCCGCGATGCTCGAGCACGACACGCTGGTTGATCGAGCCCTTGTCGGTGACCTCGCCCTTGTCGATCGACAGCGGCGCATCCAGCAGGATGGCGCGCGTGATCCGCGTCGAGGAGCCGGTGGCCGAAGAAAGGAACTGGATCAGGCGCTCGCGGAAAGCTTCACGGACCAGCTGGTCGCGGGCGGTGACGGTGAGATTGTCGGCCGGCAGCGTCGGGTTGACCAGGCGGCAGCCGTCGAGATCGAGAAGCACCAGGGCGGAGACCTCGTCGCGGTTGATGCCGGCGATGACCACGTCGCGTACCAGCGGCGCACAGGCAGCGACGAAGCGCGCACGCAGCGGACCGACGCTGACCCAGGTGCCGCTCGCGAGCTTGAAATCCTCGCTGACGCGGCCGTCGAAATCGAAGCCGGCGTTGAGATCATCGGGATCGGCGGGCTTGAGCGCGTCGCCCATCTTGTAAAATCCTTCCTCGTCGAAGGATTTCGCGGTGATGTCGGGCTGGCGCCAATAGCCGGGCATCACGTTCGGGCCCTTGGCACGAACTTCCATCTTGCCGTTGTTGGGCACCAGTTTTGCGTCATTCCCCGAGACCGGCAGTCCGACGTGGCCCGAGCGGCTGGTACGCGGATTGACCGACATGAAGAACGGCGCGGTCTCGGTCGCGCCGAGGCCGGTCAGCATCGGCACGCGATAGCCTTTTTCCTTCACGGCGAGCTCGTCGAGGCTGTTCCAGACGAAGGGTGACAGCGCCGCGCCCGAGAAGAACATCGCGTGCAGCCGGTCGAAGAACTTTGCACGCAGGCCTGGGTCGTCGCGCAAATAAGGCAGCAGCGATTCATAGCCCTTGGGCACGTTGAAATAGACCGTCGGCGAGATCTCCTGGAGATTGCGCACGGTCTCCTCGATGCCGCCCGGCATCGGCTTGCCGGCGTCGAGATACATCGAGCCGCCATTGTAGAGCGTCAGCCCGATATTGTGGTTGCCGCCAAAGGTGTGATTCCAGGGCAGCCAGTCGATGATGACGGGCGGTTCGTCCTTGAGGAAGGCGAGCGTCTCGCGCAGCATCACCTGGTTGGCGCAGATCATGCGCTGGGTGTTGATGACAGCCTTGGGATTTCCGGTCGAGCCCGACGTCAGCAGAAATTTTGCGATCGTGTCGGGGCCGATCTTGCCGTGCACCGCGTCGAGATCGCTGCGGATCGGCGTTGCCATGAGATCGGCGAGCAAGGTGACGTCGCGGCCGGGCACATGGCCATAGGACGCGGCGATCTCGGTGCCGAGCGAGACGTTGGCGGCAAGCGCATCCGCGAACTTGTCAGCGTCCTCGGCGAAGACCAGGCCGGGCGTCAGCAGCTTCAGCAGGTAAGAGAGCTTGCCGTAATCCTTTGAGACCAGCGAATAGGCCGGCGATACCGGACAGAACGGAATGCCCGCATAGAATGCGCCGAACGCCAGCAGCGCATGATCGATCGAATTGCCGGAGAGGATGACGACCGGCCGCTCCGCCGACAGGCCGCGTTGGATCAGGCTTGATGCGATGTGCCGGCTCGCCGGGAGCAGCTCGGCATAGGTGATTTTGCGCCAGCCCCGGCCGCCTTCGCGCTCCGCCATGAACACGCGATCCGGGGTAGTCGTCGCCCAGTGATGCAGGCGATCGGTGATGCGGACGGGATAGTCGCCGAGCGGCCGCTTCGGCCGCAAATAGATCGTGCCATCGGCGCGACGCTCGATGTCGATGACGGGATCGCCGAACGAGATCGGCCGCAGCGGAGAATTGCTCGCGCCGCGCTCTGTGCTGGAAGAGGACGGCTCCGTACTCATGGCTTCGGCTTTACCTTGGCGGTCTTGTGCTCGAGGAATTCGCGGATCCTGCGTTTTGCCTCTTTGTCGCTCTGTGCAACGGTGGCCATCAGCGATTCCATCAGGAGACCAGTCTGCGGATTGGCTTCGGCGATCATCGGCAGCGCCTGCAGCACCGCGAAATTGGTCAGCGGCGCGTTGGAGGCGATCTTGGTTGCGAGTTCCAGCGCCTTGGTGAGGCCGTTGCCGGCTTCGGTGACATATTGCGCAAAGCCGTAGGACGCGCCCTCGGTCGCGCTATAGACGCGCCCGGTCAGCATCATGTCCATCATACGCGCGACGCCGATCAGCCTCGGAAGCCGCACTGAGCCGCCGCCGCCGACGAAGATACCGCGCTGACCCTCAGGCAGCGCGAAGTAGGTTGTGGGCTCGGCGACGCGAATGTGGGCGGAGCAGGCAAGCTCGAGCCCCCCGCCGATCACTGCGCCCTTCAGCGCCGCGATCACGGGCACGCGGCTGTACTGGATACGGTCGAACACCCGGTGCCACATCTGCGAATGCAACAGGCCGCCCGTGGCGTCGTGATCCTGAAGCTCTGAGAGGTCGAGGCCGCTGGAGAAATGATCGCCGATGCCGTGAATGACGACCGCGCCGATGTCCTCGGGCAGGGACGCAAAGCATTCGCCGATTTCAAGGATGATGCCGTCGTTGAGGGCATTGCGCTTGGCCGGCCGGTTCAGACCCACGGTCAAAACCCGGTCCACCCTCTCGATCTGAAGCAGCCCGGAGGCGCCCGGGGCAGCGGTCTCGGCGTTTCCCTGTGTCATTTGCGTCCTTATCAGAATAGTTATGTTGTATAACGAATTCTGGAGGAGTCAATATGGGCCTTCGTAATGATGTTTGCGAAGGCCGCGCCGACACGCGAAATAGACCGATGGGGTGCGAGAACTGCTCAGGCCGTTTCCGTAATCATCTTCTTGGCGGCCTGAGTGAGTAGACCGGAACGCGTGTACCCGTGCGTCTCGGCGTATTTGTCGATCTGCTCAAGGACGTCACCGGGCAAGGTGACATTGACGCGCACGATTTTTGGCTGGTCATTCTTCACCGAAACCAGAATGGCAACGCCCGATCGGTTCTTCGGATCCGACATGATCTCCTCGAGCGACGAAGGCTCGGGAATCGCTTCTCCATCTTCCGCCATGCCTTCAAGATGAAGCGCCAGCGCCTCTTCGGCCATGTCGCGTGCATCGTCGAGCGTGGTGCCCGCGGTCACGACGCCTGGCAGATCGGGAAACGATACCCCGAAATCGCTGTCGGCATCCTTATGGATCAGACCGATGTAATGACGCATGACGCTCACCTCAACTTCAGGTCTGATTGCTTTTCGATACTCTTCAGCGTCCCGAGCGGGATGTCGCGCTTCGGATGAGGGACGGTGACGCGGCCCGTTTTCGTCGGGTGCTTGAATTGGACGTGGCTGCCTTTTTGAGCCACTTGGACCCAGCCATCCCTTTGTAAGGCCGAGATAATCTCTCGGCTATTCATAGTGTGTATTTATACACATCGGAATGCATTTGTCAACGAGCGGCTCACATCACCTGATGCACGTCGATCACCACGCGGTCCCCATGCCGCGCCGCCGAGCCCACAAAAATGCGCTCCATCAGCCAGCGGTACTTTTCGTGCCCCGTCTCGAATTTCGGCACGGTGCGGAAATAGATCAGCTTGGGATCGACCGGCTCGCCACGCTTGAGCTTTTGCAAGAGCTCGACCGGGCCGAAGCGCATGCCCTTGTTCTCGACATAGACGACGGCGCCGTCGTCGGTCTCGAAGGCGTATTTCGCCTCGAGATCGATCAGCTCGCTCGGGCGGATGGTCTGGAAGTCGGCGCCGAACGTCACCACCTTGCCGGTCACCGCACCCTTCACCTCGCCGCCGATGATCGGGATGATGCGGCGGACGCCGATGCCGGTCTCGCCGGCGGTGACGACGTCGCCGATTTTTGCGGTGATGGTGAAGACGTATTTTGTCTCAAGCATCGGTGCGATCATCGTTCGCCTCTCTCAGTGCGCCATCATCCGCGTCGGCAGCCACGTCGCCAGCAACGGGAAGGCGATCAGGATCACGAGGCGCACGAGATCGGTTGCCACGAACGGGATGACGCCCTTGAAGATGGTGGCGAAGGAGACATCCTTCACCACGCTCTTGATGACAAAGACGTTCATGCCCACAGGCGGATGGATCAGGCCGAGCTCGACGGTCATCACGATGATGACACCAAACCAGACCGGATCGAAGCCGAGATGCGTGATGACGGGGAAGATGATCGGCACGGTCAGGATGATCATCGCCATAGCGTCCATCAGGCAGCCGAGCACGAGATACATCACCATAATCAGCGCCAGCACGCCGTAGGGGCCGAGGCCCAGACCAGTGAGGAACTCCGTCACCTTCTGCGGTGTCTGCGTCACCGTGAGGAAATAGCCGAAGATCAGCGCGCCGATCAGTACGGTGAACACGGCCGCTGCCGTGCGGGTCGCCTGGAGCAGCGAAGCCAGCACCTTCTCGCGATCGAGCCGTCCCGTGACGATGCCGATGATGAAGGCGCCGGCAGCGCCGACGCCGCCGGCCTCCGTCGGCGTGAAGCGCGGCAGGAACGGCAGGCCGTAGAGGCCGCCGATCACGAACACGAACAGCAGCACGGGCGCCCAGATGTCTTTCAGGCCCGCGAAGCGCTCGCGCCATGGCAGTACCTTGCCCTTGGGCAGGAAGTCGGGG
Source organism: Bradyrhizobium diazoefficiens (assembly GCF_016616885.1). Taxonomy (NCBI): domain Bacteria; kingdom Pseudomonadati; phylum Pseudomonadota; class Alphaproteobacteria; order Hyphomicrobiales; family Nitrobacteraceae; genus Bradyrhizobium; species Bradyrhizobium diazoefficiens. The sequence continues at coordinate 1,003,598 of NZ_CP067102.1, forward strand.
CGGAAATAGCCGATCAGAAAGATCGTGATCATGTACATGGTCATCGCCAGCAGGCCCGGAATGATGCCGGCGATGAAGAGTTTTCCGATGTCCTGCTCGGTGATGATGCCGTAGACGGCAAGCACGGTGGAGGGCGGCAGCATCGCACCCAGCGTGCCGCCGGCCGCAATCACACCGGTCGCAAAGGATTGCGGATAGCCGAAGCGGCGCATCTCGGGGTAGGCGACCGCGGAGAAGGTCGCCGCGGTTGCGACCGACGAGCCACAGATCGCGGCAAAGCCGCCGCAGGCGCCGACGGTGGCAATGCCGAGGCCGCCGCGTAAGTGCCCGACAAAGCCGTTGGCGGCGCGGAACAGCTCGCGGCTCATGCCGGAATTGCTGACGAAGGAGCCCATCAGCAGAAACATCGGGATGACGCCGAAGGTGTAGTCGGTGACCGTGCGCATCGAGGTCTGGCCGACCAGCTTCAGCGCCGGCGTTGCGCCGACCAGATAGGAGAAGCCAGAGACGCCGACGAGACCCATGGCCATGCCGACGGGCACGCGCAACAACATCAGCGCGAACAGGGAAACGAAGCCGAGAACGGCGACGGCATCGGTGCTCATGATTACTCCGTCGCCTTCAGCTTGGGGTCATGCATCTCTTCGGGATGGAAGATCAATCGGTAAGTGCGGATCGCGATCAGCAGCACGGCCGAGACGTCGCCGATCCAGGCGATCGCGAAGAACGGCCATGTCGGCATGTGCATGTCGAAGGTCTGGACGTTGTCCCCGTAGGTGCCGCGCACCTTGTCGAACAGCGTCCAGGTCTGCACGGTGACGACGAACAGCAGCACCAGCGTTGCGAACACGTCGATCCAGCGCTGGTAGCGCGGGGTGACGTTGCCCCAGACCAGGTCGACGGTGATGTGCGTGCCGCGATACGAGGTCGCCGCGATGCCCCAGAAAATAAGGATGCCGAGCAACATGCGGCCGATGTCGAAGCTATCGGGAATCGAATAGTTCAGCGTGTTGCGCAGCAGGACCGACACGAAGATGTCCAGCGCGACGATGCCGACGAAGGCGGCTGCGATCCATTCGATCGTGTCGATGATGCGGTCCATCCAGGAGCGCTTCATGGGAAGTGTGTCGTCGTGTGAGCTCATTGTTTGATCTCGGTCTCGCCGCGGACTTCACCTCGCCCCGCTTGCGGGGAGAGGTCGAATTCGAGCGCAGCTCGAATTCGGGTGAGGGGGACTCTCGGCGAGTCGAGCTGTCACCATCTCTGTGGAAGCAGCCCTTCACCCCCAACCCTCTCCCCGTAAGGACGGGGAGAGGGGGAGGAAGGACCGATCGCGTCGCGGCGTCACTCCGCGAGCGCGTTGTATTTCTTCAGCGACGCCTTCAAATCCGCCAGCGCGGCGTCGGGATCGATACCGGCCTTCTTGGCGCCATCGCCCCAGGTCTTGACCAGCGGCTCGGCCGCCTTCTTCCAGGCGGCGGTCTGGTCCGGTGTCAGCTTGTAGACCTCGTGACCTTCTTCCGCCTTCACCTTGTCGATGCCGGCATCCTCGAACTTGCCCCAGTGTTCGCCGACCACGCCGGCCATTTCGGTCGAGCAGTTCTTGTCGATCGCGGCCTTCTGCTTGTCGGACATCGAATCGTACTTGTCCTTGTTCATCACGAACACGAACGTCGTCGTGTAGAGCGGCGCTTCCATGTCGTACTTCGTCACCTTGTCGATGCCGAACAGCACCAGCGAGCCCCAGGGGAAGGTGACGCCGTCGGCGACGCCGCGCTCGATGATGTCGCGCACTTCAGGTGCCGAGGACTGTACGTTGGTGCCGCCGAGTGCGGTGACGAAATTCGCCATGGTGGCGTGAGCCGGGCGAATCTTCATGCCCTTCACGTCCTCCGGCATCACGATCTTCTTGGTGCGGGAGTGGAAGGAGGAGGGCGAGTGGACGAAGGCGAGGCAGTATTTGACGTCCTTCATCTCCTTCGCGGCATATTTGCGATACCAGGCATCCAGGCCCTCCGAACCGCCCTTGGCGTCCGAGATCAGGAACGGCAATTCGCCGGCACCGATGATCGGAAAGCGGCCGGGCTGATAGCCGGGATTGACGTAAGTGACGTCGGCGATGCCGTCGCGCGCCATGTCGTAATGGTCAAACGCCTTGCCGAGCTGTTGGGCCGGAAACACCTTGCCCGTGATGGTGCCGCCGGAATCCTTGTTCACCGCGGCCACCCAGTCTTCCAAAGATTTCTGTAGGGGGTGCGACGCCGGCACCCAGTGCGAGACCTTCAGGTCAACGGTCTTGTCCTGCGCGAACGCAGGCGTCACGCTTGCTGCCAGCAGCAAAGCCAGACAGGCTTTCCTCATCACGCGTCTCTCCCTCTTTGTGACGGCGGGCTTCGATGGCCCGGTCTCATTAATTAACATGTTATCTAAATGGCTGGCCCGTTCAAGCCGGAACTGCCGCGACGTGCCGCCGCGTCATCTACGTCAGCCATGTTGCATGGATTTGTCGCTGCCCGGGCCCCTTTTGCCCAACCGTTATATGATATAATTATCGCGCGCGGACGACCGCGACAAGCGAGCCGCGACGAAAGCCTACAGGATCGGGAGGAGCAAGTATTGCGGACAAAAGTCGCAATCATCGGAGCCGGGCCGGCTGGATTGTTGCTTGGGCAACTTCTGCACCAATACGGCATCGAGAATTTCATTCTGGAGCGGCAGAGCCCGGACTACGTCCTCGGGCGCATCCGTGCAGGCCTCCTGGAGGAGGGAACGGTCGGGTTGCTCGACCAGATCGGCGCCGGCGCCCGGGCGCATGCCGAAGGCCTGGTGCATGAAGGCATCGAGCTCGCCTTCGCAGGCCGCCGTCATCGCATCGACATGAAGGGTGCGACCGGCAAGACGGTCATGATCTACGGCCAGACCGAGGTCACGCTCGACCTGATGAATGCGCGGAATGCCGCCGGCCTCACCACCGTCTACGAAGCCAAGGATGTAAAGCCGCACGATTTCGACGGCAGTCACCCGCGCGTAACCTGGGTGAAGGACGGCGTGACTCATACGCTCGACTGCGACTTCATCGCCGGATGCGACGGCTTTCACGGCGTCAGCCGCGCCAGCGTCCCGGCCTCGGCGATCGAGGAGTTCGAGCGGGTCTATCCGTTCGGCTGGCTCGGCATTCTGTCCGAGACGCCGCCGGTCAGCCACGAACTGGTCTATTCCAACCATGCACGAGGCTTTGCGCTTTGCACCATGCGCTCGATGAAGCGCAGCCGGCACTACGTGCAGTGTTCGCTCGACGACCATGTTGATCAATGGCCGGACGATCGCTTCTGGGACGAATTGAAGAGCCGACTCGACCAGGAGGCGGCGGACAGCCTGATCACCGGTCCCTCGATCGAGAAGAGCATCGCACCGTTGCGCAGCTTCGTCGCCGAACCGATGCGCTTCGGCAAATTGTTTCTGTGCGGAGATGCCGCCCACATTGTGCCGCCGACCGGCGCCAAGGGGTTGAACCTGGCCGCAAGCGATGCGCATTATCTGTCGTGCGCGCTCCGCGAGTTCTATGACGAGAAATCGAGCGCCGGCATCGACGCCTATTCGGCCAAGGCGCTGGCCCGGGTCTGGAAGGCCGTGCGCTTCTCCTGGTGGATGACCTCGATGCTGCACAAATTCCCTGACAACGGCAGCATCGGCGCGCGCATCCAGGTTGCCGAGCTCGACTACGTCACGCAATCGCAGGCCGCGATGACGTCGCTGTCGGAAAATTATGTGGGGTTGCCGTTTTAGAGCGGTGCCTCCACACCGTCATTGCGAGCGAAGCGAAGCAATCCAGGAATGTCTCCGCGGAGACAGTCTGGATTGCTTCGTCGCTGCGCTCCTCGCAATGACGAAAGCACGCATTTCAAACACCCGCGCAAATCCCGTTTAAAACTTTGTAATTGATGCGTCCGTCACGTCCATCGCGTTCAATGGCGACAATCATTGCAATAGACGCGAGACCCGCATGACCGACACCACCATCCCCGACGGCTTCGAGCGGTTGTCCCGCAAGAGCCCCCTCACCGAACCCTGGGAGCCGATCTACGCAAAGAAAACGGAGAGGGCCGTCATCGTCGGCCTGCGGCTGGCGCGGCCGCACACCAATGGCCGCGGCCTGATACATGGCGGCCTGATCACCGCACTCGCCGACAACGCCATGGGCTATAGCTGCGCGCAGGCGACGAACTGGACTACCTCGTTCGTGACGGTCTCGCTGTCGATCGATTTCGTCGGCTCCGCCGAAATCGGCCAGTGGTGCTCGATCGAGAGCGACGTGATCGAGACCGGGAAGACAATCTGCTTCGCGCAGAGCCTGATCAAGGCCGACAGTGTCGTGATCGCGCGGGCCAGCGGCACGTTCCGGGTGGTGTCGAAGCCTACCCAAACTTCCAATCCGCCGTCTCCACCACGAGATCGATGAACGCGCGCACCTTGGCCGAGAGCAGGCGCGAGGTCGGATAGACGATGTGAATCGGCAGCGCCGGCTGCTCGTATTTCGCCAGCAGGATTTTCAGCCGCCCGCGCTTCAGGCCCTCGGCAGCCTGATAGGCCAGCACGCGCGTGATGCCGCCGCCGGCCTCAGCATATTGCAGGGCGGCGTCGGCGCTGTTGCTGGTGAAGCGCGGCGACGGCGTCACCTCGATGTCGCGGCCGTCCTGCGCGAAGCGCCACGCCGTCGCGGGTCCGAACAGGATGGTCTGGTGGCTGGTCAGTGCCTCAGGCGTCCTCGGCTCGCCGTGGCGCTTCAAATAGCTTGATGTCGCCACCGTGATCCGCCGCATCTCGCCGACCTGGCGTGCGACCAGCGAGGAGTCGGCGAGGTGGCCGATGCGGACGGCGGCATCGACGGCGTCCTCCACGAGGTTGACGAGGTTGTCCGACAGTCTGAGTTCGCAGGCGACCTCTGGGTAGCGCTTGAGATATTCGGTCATGACCGGGCCGACATGCAGCCGGCCGAAGCCGACCGGGGCCGACACCACCAGCCGTCCGGCCGGCCGATTGCGCTCCTCCCGCGCCGAGCCGTCGGCCTCCTCGACATCGGCGAGGATCCGCCGGGCGCGCTCCAGATAGCGCGTGCCGACGTCGGTCAACCTCACCTGCCGCGTGGTCCGCTGCAGCAACCGGGCGCCGAGATGCTCCTCAAGTGCCGCGATCAATCGGGTTACAGCTGATGGCGACAGCCGCAGTTTTCGTGCCGCCGGCGCAAAGCCGCGCAGATCGGCGACGGTGACGAAGACATGCATGGCTTCGAGACGGTCCATCGTAATTATTGCATATATTGCAACGATGAAGTGTCAAGGGGGCCGATTGTTTTGATCGCCGGAGGGGCCATTTCAATCGACGAAAAGACGCAGAGAAGCGCCGGAATTTTCAGGAGATGGTCCGATGACCGCAGCCCATACCTATGGCAGCGACGTCGCTTTTACCCCCGCGGTGAAGGCGATCCAGGCGCGCAAGGGTTCGCGAGAGGCTTATGGCCGGGTCGAGCAGCGCGGCTGGCGCACCGAGGTCGATGAAAACCTCGAGGCCTTCCTCGCCGATGCCAACAGCTTCTATTTCTCCACTGCCTCGGCGGACGGCCAGCCCTATATCCAGCACCGTGGTGGTCCGAAGGGCTTTCTGAAGGTGCTGGACAAGCAGACGCTCGCCTTTGCCGACTATGCCGGCAACCAGCAATATCTGACGCAAGGCAATCTCTCCGAGAATCCCAAGGCCTACATCTTCGTGATGGACTATGCTCATCGCCGCCGGGTGAAGATCTGGGGCGAGGCACGCGTGGTCGAGGACGACGATGCGCTGACGGATTCGCTGATGCCGAAAGGCTATCGCGCGCGGCCCGAGCAGGTGATCGTGTTCAAGATCGCTGCCTGGGACACCAACTGCCCGCAGCACATCCCGCAGAAGTTCGACGCTCCGGATGTCGCAGCGGCATTAGCAGCAAGAGACCAGCGGATTGCGGATCTGGAGGCGCAGCTCGCGGCGCTGAAGGGGCAAGGGACGGAAGAAAAGGCTTAATCGTCGACGTCGTCCTGGGTGCGGCCGAACAGATGCACGATGCCCGGCGTCGCGATCGTGACGAACACGAAGCGCGAGAGGTGATGGGCGCCGACGAAGATCGGGTCGATGTGCAGCGTCAGCGCCAGCGCCAGCATCGCGTCCATCGCGCCGGGTGCAAACGCAACGACGACGTCGGAGAATTTTACCTGTGTGGTGAGCGCGACGATGCCGACGAAGATCGAGGAAACGGCGATCGCCACGGCGAACGAGCCCAGCGCGGCGTTGATGTGGCCGGCGAGCGTCTTGATCCGCATTCGGGCAAAGCGGCTGCCGATCAGCGCGCCGATGCCGACCAGCGCGACGCCGCGCACCCAGTTCGGGAGTCCGCCCTCGACCCAGCCCGCGCCATGCAGCACGCTGGAGGCGATCATCGCGCCGAACATCCAGCTCGCCGGAAACTTGATCAGCCGCAACAGGAGCGATGCCGCCAGCGAAGCTGCGACCAGCTCCAGAAGATCGAGCGGCGAGGCAATCGCCGTCGTCAGCGACGGCGCGACGGAGGGCGCGACGCCCGCAATCGCCAGCACCATCGGCAGTGCCGCGGTGAGAATGATGACGCGCATGGTCTGCACCACCGCGATGCCCGGCAGGTCGGCGCCGCGCTCGACCGCCAAAATCGTGATCTGTGACAGCGCGCCGGGGCTGCCGGCGAGGAAGGCCGAGGTGCGGTCCCAGCCATGGATGCGCTGGAGGTAATAGCTCGATCCGAAGGTCGAGCAGAAAGTGGCGAGCGCCAGGAGCCCGATGGTCAGCGGATAGGCGCTGACCTGCTGGATCAGATGGCGCGAGACGACGGAGCCAAGTGAAATGCCGAGCAGCACCAGCACGGTCTGGGTCAGGAGCGGCGGCACTGAAAGCCGGCGCCCGGCAATCGCGGCGATCCCGACCGCGATCATCGACCCCGAGATCAAGCCGCCCGGAAGGCCTACGGCCAGGAACGCAAGTCCACCGGCGGCGCCGATGACGAGCGTCTCCACAGTGCTCAAAACCTTGGCACGGCTCGGCCATTCGAACGGAAGGGAGGCGGTGATTTGCTTCACGCCGCCTTATCGCAAATCGGCGGGAGCCGCACAATTGCGGCTACGTCATGCCGCAATGCGTGCACCTCCCGCCAAAAGCGAGGGAAGATTTGTGACGGATTTACTTCTTGTCGGCGGCGGCCGGAGCAGCCATTCCGCCCTTGGCGGTCTTGATGCACTCGGAGCGGAATTTCTTGCGCTCCTTGCCATGCAGGCCCTTGGTATCCGCCTGCTTGGAGCATTCGAGCGACTCGGCCGAATGCTCCTTCGGCGCCTTCTTGTCGGTGGTGGCAGCAGCATCGGTCTTGGCGGCCGGCGCGGCGGTCTGCGCGAAGGCGGTGCCGGCGGCGAAGAGGGAGGCGATCGCAACGACGGCGAGACGGGAGGCGAGGGTCATGGTGTGGCTCTTCTTGCGAGAATGGCGGAGGATCGCGAACGTCGGCCCACCTTGCTGAACGCCACATGAATAATCCTGGCCACTGCTATCACTATATTTTGGCGCCGGGCGCCATCACTTCCTTGTCGGATGTCTCGAGCACGCTAGGATAGCGGTCCTCGTTTTGCTTCCCTGAGGGAGACCAAGGATGACCATTCAAGCCAAATTGTTGTGTGCGATTGCGGTGTCGGGCGTAGCCGCGCTGGTGGCGAGCGCGCCGGCCCAGGCGCTGACCTCGCAGGAGTGCAGCGCGAAATACCAGGCAGCCAAGAAGGACGGCTCGCTCGGCACCATGAAGTGGAATGACTTCCGCAAGGCCCAGTGCGGCGCCGATGCAACGCCCGCCGCGGCGCCGACTGCGGCTGCCCCGGCTGCGCCTCCGCCTGCTGCCGAGCCGAAGCAGGCCAAGAAGGAGGCAGCCCCCGCTGCCGCTCCGGCGCCGACCCTGCCGGCCGGCCCTGCGATCTTCCCGAACGCGGTCGATCCGAAATATGCCAAGGAGACCGCCGGTAAGGCTCGCCTCCATACCTGCGTCGACCAGTACAACGCCAACAAGACCACCAACGGCAATGGCGGCATGAAGTGGATCGAGAAGGGCGGCGGCTATTACAGCGAATGCAACAAGAAGCTGAAGGGCGCCGCCTGAGGTTTCAAGATGACGCCGAGGCCGGAGCCCGAGCTCCGGCCTCTTGCGTTAGCCCAGCAATTTATCGGCCGATTTCGCCACGAGCTGCGACCGCTTGCGCGGGCCACGCTCGACGAACAACAGGCTCTGGCCGAAGATGAAGCAGTAGAACAGGAAAGCCTGCGCCTCGGCCTCCTCGGCCTCGAGGCCGGTCGCGCGATAGAGCTCGGCAACGTGCTTGAGCCGCGCCGCATCCACGCTCGCCACCGCCGCAGCGGCGCTCTCGTCGGAGCGCGCCCACTGCCGGATCGCGAGCTCGATGGCCATGCCCTCCGGATTGAGCCGCTCGGAATAGAGCTGGATCACCGCCTTCAGCCGCTCGCGGGGCGCTTGCCCGTCGAGGCTGGTCTGCTGTGCGATTGATGCCGAGCGTCCCTCGCGCCAGTGCACAAGCATCGCATCGAGCAGCGCGGCGCGATCGGCGAAGCGGCGGTAGAAGCCGCCCTTGGTGACGCCCAGATTCTTGGCGAGCACCTCCACCCGCACCCCCTCGACACCAGCGCGGGCGAGCTCGGTAAACCCCGCCTCGACCCAGACATCGCCCTTGCCGTCGTTCATGAAGGAAGCCTCACCGGTTCTTGATACGGTGCCGTATTGCTAACGCGTCTCGCGCTTGATACGCTACCGTATCAGGATCGCAGGGCAGGGGCAGGGCAGGGGAAGTGCGATGGCTGCGTTCGAGCCGAAAAACCCGGGCTATCGTGCGGCGGCCATCGCGATGTTCGAGAGACAGCCGGCGATGCGCACGCTTGGCATTGTGATCGTCCGCCTCGCGCCCGGCGAAGCCGAGCTGGCCATGCTGCACTCGCCAGAATTGACGCAGCAGAATGGTTTTGTCCATGCCGGCATCATTACCGCCGGGCTCGACAACGCCTGCGGCGTCGCCGCCTTTACGCTGATGCCGACCGAGGCCGATATCCTCACGGTCGAGTTCAAGACGACGCTGCTCGCCCCCGCCCGCGGCGAGCGTATTGTGTTCAAGGCCGACGTTGTCAAGCCTGGCCGTACGCTGACCTTCTGCGAGGCGAAGGCGTTTGCCGAGCACGAGGGCAAGACCACGCTGATTGCGACGATGACCGGCACGCTGATGGCAATGCTGCCCCGTGTTGCGGCTTCGCACGAACAGCGTGCATCCCGCGCCTAGCTGCTTGCTGGAGCAACAGTCTCCGGCATCGCCATGAGCCTGAACGCTCTGGCGACTTCGTTGCTGTCCCCTCGGTGGTCACGCTGGGTGCGATGACATCACGGCCGCGACACTCTATATGACCTGTAACAATTCCTGGTCCTGAGCCGTAACTGCTGCGATGGGACCGAAACGGGACGAGATATGGCTGGATTCAGGACTAAAGGCCTTGTGCCGACTCGGCGCGCCGCGCTGACGTTGATCGGAGCGGGCGCCCTCGCGGCTGGCGGGATTACCGTGACGCGCGCGGCCACCGATGATGACGAAGTGCTGACCGAAGCCAAGGTGCTGCGCGATCCCGCCGTTCCCGTTGCCGGCAATCCCGATGGCAATATCAGCATCATCGAGTGGTCCGACTACAATTGCCCCTATTGCCGCAAGCTCGAACCGGAGTTGCGCCAGGTCATCCAGGACGACGGCAAGGTCCGGCTGGTTTTGAAGGACTGGCCGATCCTCGGGCCCGTCTCGGTGACGGCGGCCCGGATCGCGCTCGCCGCGAAATTCCAGGACAAGTACCACCAGGCCCATGACGCCATGATGGGCGTCAGCTCGCGCCTGACCGAGTCGCGCATCAACGAGCTGCTCGCGGCTGCCGGCGTCGACATGGACCGCCTCAAGAGCGACCTCACCGCGCACGCCAAGGACATCGACGGTATCCTCAAGCGCAACAACGAGCAGGCCGAAGCTTTCGGCTTCCGCGGCACGCCGTCGTTCATTGTCGGCAAGTACCGCGTGCCGGGTGTGCTCAGCATGGCCGAGTTCGAGCAAGTCATCGCCGACGCCCGCAAGGCCAAGATGAACTGACGTATCGTTGCGCTGACACTGGCCAAGACAAAGGCGCCACCGCGGACTCGCGACGGCGCCTTGTTCATGTCTGGTCGATCGAAGTTACTTCGACGAAATCCGGACCCAGCCCTTGTGCGCGCGATCTTGCAGCGCATTCCAGTCGGCCTTCGCGACATCCCAGTTCACGATGGTGCGATTGGCAGTCGCGACCTCGCCATTGGCGACGGACGACGTCTGCATGGAGTCATAGACATAGACACCGCAGCCGAGCAGCAGCGCGCCTAAAATCATTCCGAAAAAAGTCTGCATGGCGAACCTCCGGTGACGGGCGGATAACGTCGGCCCAAAGCGATGGTTCCGCGACTGTGCGGCGCAGGTAAGGACAGTTCGTTCACCCTCCATTCAGCCATTGCAGCAGCTCCGCGTTGATCTCGCGCGGATAGGTGTGGCTGAGATCGTCGATCTCGCGGTAGGTGACATCGGCGCCCGCGGCGGCAAGTGCCGCTTGCGTCTGCCGCGCGGTCTGCACCGGAAACATCCAGTCGAGCTTGCCGTGGGTGATGAAGATCGGCAGGCCCTGCAGACGCGTGGCGTCGGCCATCTCCGCCATCAGCGGATGGAAGGTCGCCGACACCGGTGCGAGATGAGTGAAGGGCGAGGCGCCATCGAGGCCACTGACGTAGCAGAAGGTGCCGCCATCGCTCATGCCGGTCAGCAGCATGCGTGAGGCGTCAATCGTCCAGCGGCGGCACACGGTTTCGAGCATGCGCATCAGGTTGGGCGTGTCGGTGTCATCGCCCATCAGCGCCCAGGTCTGTCCGGTCGCGGTCGGCGCCACCAGGATCGCGCCAAGGCTGCGGGAATCGCGCAGCCAGCTCCACAGAAAGCCGCGTCCGTTGCCGCTGCCGCCATGCAGCGCCATCACCAGAGGCCAGGTGCGATCGGGTGTGTAGTACTCGGGCACATAAACCGAGAAGCCGCCGCGGCTGCCGGGCTCGTTGTGATCGTGGAAGATGCCGGTGTGCTCACTTGCGCCGATCTCCAACCGTGATAGCAGCTCTGCATTCTCGCGATTGGCGGTGTTGAGGAAGAAGTTGCTGACCGGCGGAAATTGCAGCGACAGCGGATAAAGCGCCTCCTGCGCGCGCGGCACATGGCGAAGCGCACGGAACACCGCGACGAGATCGCCATTGCCGCGCTCGACGTCGCGGATGCCGGCAAAGGCGGCGAGCGTCTCATTGCAGGCAAGATCGAGCCGCTCACGCAATCCGGCGAACTGCTCCGGCCATGCGCCGATCGCTGCATGTGCCGACTGTAGCGCTTCGTCCGGCGCGCCGATTGCATTCATGACCGAGCCGAAGGCCGGCGGATGCAAATGCCGTCCGAAATATCCAAGCGCTTCCAGCGCGTTGAGCAACGGCGGCAGCATGGCCACGATGTCGTCGACGACGGCCTCGGTCATTGCTGCTTCCTCTATGTGGAATTAGTGCAGCTGCGGCGCCTTCAACAGCTTGAAGCGGTCGGTCGATGTGACCGTGACGTCGAAGGTGACGCCTTCATGATGCACGGTGAGCGGTACGTCGACGCCGGCAGCGCCGAGCCCCCACATCTTCTTGTAGAACGCCGTCTGGCTCGTGACCTCGTCGCCATCCACGGCAAGAATGACGTCGCCGGTCTTGAGCTCCGCGCGCGCGGCGGGACCGTTGGCAGAGATCCCGATCACCACCAAGCGGTCGTCGATCTCGGTCGAATACAGCCCGAGCCACGGCCGCGCCGGCTTGTTGACGCGGCCGAACTTGCGGAGGTCGTCGAGGATCGGCTTCAGTAGATCGATCGGCACGATCATGTTGACATGCTCGTCCTTATCGTCGCGTTCACGCTTGAGCTGGAGCGAGCCGATGCCGATCAATTCGCCGCGCGCGTTGATCAGTCCGGTGCCGCCCCAGTTCGGGTGGGCGGGATAGGTGAACAAGGCCTCGTCGAGCAGATACTCCCAATAACCGGCGAATTCCTGCTTTGCGACGATCTGGCTCGCGACCGATCGCGTGCGCCCCCCGGCGCCACCGACCACGACGCGGTCGCCGAGCCGGGTGTCCGCCGACGAGCCGAGCGGCAGCGGCGCGATGTCGAGCCGGCCGAGCGCCTGCACCAGGCCGAAGCCGGTGACGGTATCGAAGCCGAGCACATGCCCCTCCACCACCCGCCCGTCGCCGAGGTGAAGCCAGACAGATTCCGCTTCGGTAATGAGATAGCCGATGGTGAGCACCAGCCCGTCATCGATGACGACGCCGTTGCCGGCACGCTCGGTGCCGAGCGTTTCGGCACTGGAGGCGTCCGGCGGGATGATGGCGTGCAGGCCGACGACGGAGGCGAGCGCGCGTTCGAGATCGAAGCCGTAATCGCTCGCACGCGGCTGATTGGCCGGCGGCACTCTCCATTCGGTCAAGGCGGGCATGGAGTTCTCCTGGCTGAGAGCATCGCTCCGCCATGGCTGCGGAACAACGCGCGAAGCAAGCATAATTTAGGCCGGAGGAGGCCATCTTGAAAGGCTTGACCGCAACTATTCCAGATGTCGCGCCACCGATTTCCGAAGATGACAGGAATTGTTCGCCTAAAGCCGGTCGACGGCTGCTCAATCCGGCATCGGTCGCATGGCTGGTGTCCCGCGAGATGCTAGGCGGGGTTCAATGAAGCTGCTAACCATTGCCGCTTCGTTCGACCAAGGGATCACGGACCAAACCATGGACAATCGCAGCGACATCTGGCGTGGCATCGACACGATCAAGGGACGTTTCATTGACCTCAGCGACAAGATCTGGGGAATGCCCGAAGTCTGCTACACCGAGGCGCGTTCCGCCGCCGAGCATCTCACCGAGCTGCGTCACCAGGGTTTCCGCATCACCGAGAAGGTGGCGGGCATTCCGACCGCGGTGATGGGCGAATGGGGCGAGGGCGGTCCGGTCATCGCCTTCATGGGTGAATATGACGCCCTGCCGGGCCTGAGCCAGGAGGCCGGAATTGCCGAGCATCGTCCGGTCGAGACCGGTGGTCACGGCCATGGTTGCGGTCACAATCTGCTCGGCTCCGCCGCACTTCTTGCCGCAACCGCAGTGAAGGACTGGCTCGCCGAGAACAAGGTGTCCGGCCGCGTGCGCTATTACGGCTGCCCGGCGGAAGAGGGCGGCGCGGCCAAGGCCTTCATGGTGCGCTCCGGCGCGTTCGAGGACGCCGATATCGCCATCACCTGGCATCCGCATAGTTTCTGGGAAGTCGCGGTGACGCCGTCGCTCGCCAACACCCGTGCCGACTTCATCTTCACCGGCCGCGCCTCGCACGCGGCGGCTTCGCCCCATCTCGGCCGCTCCGCGCTCGACGCAGTGGAGCTGATGAATGTCGGCGTGAACTACATGCGCGAGCACATGCCGAGCGATGCGCGCGTGCACTACGCGCTGCTCGATACCGGCGGCATTGCACCCAACGTGGTGCAGGCCCATGCCCGCGTGCGCTATTCCATTCGCGCCCGTGATCTCCCCGGCATGAACGAGCTGGTCGGGCGCGTCAGCAAGATCGCAGACGGGGCGGCCTTGATGACCGAGACCAAGGTCGAGATGAAGATTATCTCCGCGGTCTCCAACATCCTGCCGAACACGCCGCTGGAGCAGGCGCTGCATCGGATCATGGAAGATCTCGGACCGCCGCATTTCGACGATGCAGACAAGAGCTTTGCCAGCCAGATTCGCGGCACGCTGAGCGACAAGGCTATCGCGTCGGTCTATTACGCGATCGGCATGGAGCCGACCGATCGACCGCTGGCCGACTTCCTGGTGCCGCTCGACGCCAAGCGCAACCCGCTGGTCGGCTCGACCGATGTCGGCGATGTGAGCTGGGTGGTTCCGACCGTGCAAGTTCACGCACCGACGGTTGCAATTGGCACGCCTTTCCACACCTGGCAGGTGGTCGCGCAGGGCAAGAGCCCGCATGCCCATAAGGCGATGGTGCAGGCGGCCAAGGCCATGGCAGGCCTCGGCATCAAGGCGTTGATAGAACCGGAACTGATCAAGGCCGCGAAGGCTGACCTGACGAAGCGTACGACCAAGACGCCTTACGTCTGCCCGCTGCCGGATCACGTCGAGCCGCCGCTCGATATGTCCGTGGCGTAGAATTCCGTCTCGATACTTCGTCTGATCCTGCGAACAAATTTTTCGCAGTGCAACTTGGTTTCCAGCGGATTTTGTCGCTGGAATGCCGAACCGTTGGGCTGCAGAGCGAAGTTTTGCTCAACAGACAGCCAGAACACCGTTTGCACACACACGGTCGCAGTTGACGCGCGGCCTATTCAGTGTGCCATCTACCGCCAGCCAAAACCCGGCGGCCGTCCCGCGGCCGCCTGCATCCATACGGGAACCAGACGGGGACAACCATGCTGGATAAAGAACTGCGTTCGATGATCGGTGACGTGAAGGACGGGCGGATGGATCGCCGCGCCTTCATCCAGCGCCTGGCCGCCGTCGGCCTCACCGCGCCCATGGCAAACCAGATCCTCGCCATCGGCGGCGTCGCCATGGCGCAGAGCCCGAACCCGTATCCGCCGACCAAGCGCGGTGGTGGCGGCCCGCTCAAGCTGTTGTGGTGGCAGGGACCGACGCTGCTCAATCCGCATTTCGCCACCGGCACCAAGGATCAGGACGGATCGCGCCTGTTCTACGAGCCGCTCGCAAGCTGGGACGTCGACGGTCATCTCAATCCGATCCTCGCCGCCGAAATTCCGTCGATCAAGAATGGCGGCCTGTCCGCCGATGCGAAGACGGTAACCTGGAAGCTCAAGCCCGGCATTAAATGGCACGACGGCAAGCCCGTCACCGCCGACGATCTCGTGTTCAACTGGGAATATGCCAGCGACGCCGCCACCGCATGCGTCTCGATCAGCACCTACAGCGGTCTCACCGTCGAGAAGGTCGATGACCTCACGATCCGCATCGCGTTCAAAGAGCCGACGCCGTTCTGGGCCAATGCCTTCGTTGGCGCTTACGGCTGCATCATTCCAAAGCATCTGTTCGCCGGGTACAAGGGAAGCAAATCCCGCGAGGCGCCGAACAATCTGAAGCCGGTCGGCACCGGCCCCTACAAATTCGTCGAGTTCAAGCCCGGCGATCTCGTGCGCGGCGAGATCAATCCCGACTATCATATGGCCAACCGGCCGTACTTCGACACCATCGAAATGAAGGGCGGCGGTGACGCGGTCTCGGCGGCGCGCGCCGTCATCCAGACCGGCGAATATGATTTCGCCTGGAACATGCAGGTGGAGGACGAGGTCCTGCTGCGCCTGGAGAAGGGCGGCAAGGGCAAGACCCTCTACGCCGTGGGCGGCGACATCGAGTTCATCGCCATCAACTTCACTGATCCCAATACCGAGGTCGATGGTGAGCGTTCGTCGATGAAGACCAAGCATCCGACCCTGTCGGATCCCGCGGTCCGCAAGGCGCTCGCGCTGCTGGTTGATCGCGACTCCATCAAGAAGGCGATCTACGGGCGCGCCGGCCGCACCACCGCGAACTACCTCAATGGTCCCGACGACTTCGTGTCCAAGAACACCAAGTGGGAGTTCAGCGTCGAGAAGGCGATCGCGCTGCTCGAGCAGGCCGGGTGGAAGGCCGGTGCCGACGGCATTCGCGAGAAGGACGGCAAGAAGCTGAAGTTCGTTTACCAGACCTCGATCAATGGCCCGCGCCAGAAGACCCAGGCGATCGTCAAGCAGGCCTGCCAGAAGGCCGGCATCGACGTCGAGCTGAAATCGGTGGTCGCCTCGGTGTTCTTCTCATCCGACGTCGCCAACCCCGATACCTATTCCAAGTTCTACGCCGATATCGAGATGTTCCAGATCCCGATGACGCAGCCCGACCCGGGCCTCCACATGCGCCGCTACCATTCGCGCAATGTGGCCACCAAGGAGAACAAGTGGCAGGGGCAGAACTTCCCGCGCTGGATCAACAAGGAGTTCGATGCGGCGATCGACGCCGCCGATGTCGAGATCGATCCGGTCAAGCGGGCGGCGCTCTACATCAAGGGCAACGATCTGATGTGGCAGGACACGGTCTTCATTCCCGTGATGCACCGTCTCGCGGTGGAGGCCAGCAGCAACTCGCTCCGGCCGGCGCTGTCAGGCTGGGCCAACCAAACCGACAATATCCAGGACTGGTATCGGGAGGGCTGAGCACGGACGTTTAAGCGGATTCTTCGCTCATGAGTCAGTACGTCCTGCGTCGTCTGATGATCGCGATTCCGAGCCTGCTCGGAATCTCGCTCGTCCTGTTCGTCGTCCTGGCGCTTGCGCCAGGCGATCCCTTTAGCGAGCTTGCGACCAACCCGAACGTGCCGCCCGAAGTGCAAGCCGCGCTTCGGGCCAGGTTCGGCCTCGACGATCCGATCTACCTTCGCTATCTGCACTGGCTCAACGCCATGCTGCATGGCGACTGGGGCTTTTCCTTTGTCAGCCGGATGAACGTCGATACGCTCATCCTCCAACGCTTGCCGACCACGCTCTACGTGATCGGCTCGGCGCAGATTCTGGCGCTCCTCATCGCGATTCCCGTCGGCGTTTATGCGGCGACGAAGCCCTATTCGCTGTTCGACCGAATCGCGAACACGCTCGCCTTCGTCGGCTTCTCGCTGCCGACCTTCTTCACCGGCATCCTGTTCATCCTGATCTTCTCGGTCACGCTGGACTGGCTGCCCTTCGTCTACACGACCGACATCAAGGCCACCGGCATCCACTATGCGCTGGAAATGATCCGGCAGGCGATCATGCCGGTGGCGGTGCTCGGCCTGTTCCAGGCAGCGTCGATGACGCGCTTCGTGCGCTCGGCGATGCTCGACGTGATCCGGCTCGACTACGTCACCACGGCGCGCGCCAAGGGCCTCGGACAGGCCAAGGTCATCGTCAAGCATGTGATGCGCAACGCCATGATCCCGGTCGTCACGTTGATCGCGCTGCAGTTGCCTGCCGTGTTCGGCGGCGCCATCGTCACCGAGCAGATTTTTCGCATTCCCGGCATCGGCTCGCTGCTGATCTCCTCCATTCTCTCCAATGACACCCCGGTCGTGATGGCCGTGACCTTTGTGTTCGCCTGTCTGGTGGTGCTCTTTAATCTCATCGCGGATGTGCTGTATGGCTGGCTTGACCCTCGCATCTCCCTCCGCTGAGCGGCGCGTCTACTCGCCCTGGCGCGAGACGTGGCGGCGCTTCAGCCGCCACAAGCTTGCCGTCGTCAGTGGGTTCCTGCTCCTCGTCCTGATTCTGGCGGTGGTGGTCGGCCCCTTCCTCTGGCGGGTCAAGATCGACGACATCGATATCGTTGCGGGCCTGCAGGGGCCGTCGCTCGCCCATCCCTTCGGCACCGACGATCTCGGGCAGGACATCCTCGCCCGCATGATCTATGGCGGCCGCATCTCGCTCGCGGTCGGGCTCGCCGCGATGCTGGTCTCGGTGTTCATCGGCACGCTGATTGGTTCGCTCGCCGGCATGTCGCGCGGTGCGGTCGGGCACGGACTGATGTGGCTCACCGACCTGTTCTTGTCGCTGCCGCAATTGCCGCTGCTGCTGCTGCTGATCTATCTCTTCCGCGACGGGTTGAAGCAGGTGTTCGGCCCGGAGGGCGGCATCTTCATCCTGATCGTCCTCGTGATCGGAGGCCTGCGCTGGATGCCGGTGGCGCGCCTCGTGCGTGCGCAGTTCCTGTCGATCCGCGAGAAGGAGTTCGTCGAGGCCGCGCGTGCGCTCGGTGCGAGCCCGGTGCGGCAGGTGGTGAAGCACATCCTGCCCAATGCGCTCGGTCCGGTGATCATCGCCGGCACCATCGACGTTGCCGCCGCGATCATCGCGGAATCGACGCTGTCCTTCCTCGGCCTCGGCTTTCCGCCTGATACCCCGACGTGGGGCCGGCTGCTGTACGATGCCAAGGACTTTCTCGACATCGGCCCGCACTGGGCCTTGTTTCCCGGCGGCGCGATCTTCATTGCGGTGGTCGCCATCAACTTCATCGGCGACGGTCTGCGTGACGCGCTCGATGCGCGACGGGTGATCTGATGGCGCCGCTGCTCCAGATCAAGGGTCTCAAGACCCACTTCTCCACCGACGACGGCATCCTGCAGGCCGTCGACGGCGTCGACATCACCATCAACAAGGGCGAGACGCTCTGCGTCGTCGGCGAGTCCGGCTGCGGCAAGACCGTCACCGCGATGTCAATCCTGAAGCTGATCGCGATGCCGCCGGGCCGCATCGCGGCCGGCGAGATCATCTTCGAGGGCCGCGACCTGGTGCCGCTGACGAGCAATCAGCTCGACGAGATACGCGCCAAGGAGATCGGCTTCATCTTCCAGGAGCCGATGACCTCGCTCAATCCGGTGCTGACGATCGGCGAGCAGATCGCCGAGAGCCTGCGCCGCCACGAGCCGGTGACCAAGAAGCAGGCGCTCGAGCGCACCATCGAGATGCTGAAGCTGGTTCAGATCCCCAACGCCGAAGGCCGTGTGCACAACTACCCGCACCAGTTCTCCGGCGGCATGCGCCAGCGCGTGATGATCGCGATGGCGCTGGCTTGCAAGCCCAAGCTCATCATCGCCGACGAGCCGACCACCGCGCTCGACGTCACCATCCAGGCGCAGATCCTCGACCTACTGCAGGACATGAAGGAACGCTTCGGCATGGCGGTGATGCTGATCACCCATGCCATGGGTGTCGTCGCCGAGACGGCGCAGCGTGTCGTGGTGATGTATGCCGGCAAGGTGGTGGAGGAAGCGGATGTCGATGCTCTCTTCGCCGATCCCGGCCATCCCTACACGCAAGGGCTGATCCGCTCGATCCCGCGTATCGATCTCGACAGCGAGCACAAGACGCGGCTCGAAGCGATCGGTGGCTCGGTGCCGATCCTGATCAATCCGCCAGTCGGCTGCCGCTTCGCGCCGCGCTGCAAGTTTGCCATGAACGTCTGCATCGAGAAGGAGCCGCTGTTGCGCGAGATCGCGCCCGGCCATCGCATGGCCTGCCATCTGGGAGATACGCAGTTGGGAGGCGCGGCATGAGCGAGCCCCTGCTCCGCGTCAGCGGCCTGAAGAAATATTTCCCCGTGCTCGGCGGCCTGTTGTCGCGCCAGGTCGGCACCGTCTATGCGGTCGACGGCGTGTCGTTCTCGGTCAATCGCGGCGAGACGCTCGGTCTCGTCGGCGAATCCGGATGCGGCAAGTCGACGACAGGGCGCTGCGTGCTGCGCCTGATCGAGCCGACCGACGGCGAGGTCGTGTTCGACGGCCAGGATGTGGGCAAGCTCGGGGGCAACGATCTGCGCGCGATGCGGCGGAACATGCAGCTCGTGTTCCAGGATCCGTTCGCTTCGCTCAATCCGCGCATGACGGTCGGCTCCATCCTCGGCGAAGCCCTCGTTATTCACAAGCTTGGATCAACCGCCAAGGAACGTGAGGAGCGCGTCGCAAGTCTGCTCGTGAAGGTCGGCCTCAAGGCTGAGCACATGCGCCGCTATCCGCACGAATTCTCCGGCGGCCAGCGTCAGCGCATCGTGATCGCGCGTGCGCTCGCGGTCGAGCCGAAGCTGATCGTCTGCGACGAGCCGGTGTCCGCGCTCGACGTCTCGATCCAGGCCCAGGTCATCAACCTGCTGGAAGATCTCCAGGCCGAGCTGAACCTCACCTATCTCTTCGTCGCGCATGACCTCTCGGTGGTCGAGCACATCTCCGACCGCGTCGCGGTGATGTATCTCGGCCGCATCGTCGAGCTCGCGAAGGCGAGCGATCTCTACCGCAATCCGCAGCATCCCTACACCAAGGCGCTGCTCTCCGCGGTGCCGGTGCCGGATCCCAAGCTCAAGCGCAACCGCATCCGCCTCAAGGGCGACGTACCGAGCCCGATGAAGCCGCCGTCAGGCTGTCACTTCCACACCCGTTGCCCGATCGCCCAGCCACGCTGTGCGGAAAGTGCACCGGAACTGAAGGAAGGCGCAGGCGGGCATTTCGTGGCGTGCCATCTCGCCTGAGCGTGGTCCGTGCAAAGGATCGCAACACCGAAGCCCGCCGGACGCTGTGCCGGTCGGGCCGCCCATTGGGCGAAGGAGTGAGCGGAAAACCTCATTTCGGGCTGTGAAGCATCTTACACCAAATGCTTCTGATGGTGCTAAAATGGCTAGGTTTTCTTGCTTGAAGGAGGCCCCGATGCTGACACCCTTCGACAGGCCGACCTGGGAACAGAGCGCCCGTGACTGGACGATGAGGCTTGGCTCGCTCATGCCCCAACCGCGGAAAAAGCCCGCTGAGCGCAAACCACAGCGGCCCCCGTGGCGGCACTTCGACGAGACCCATCATTGGGACTCGACCGCGGAGGAATGGGTCCCCAACCACGACAGGTGATTTTGCCCGGGCCGAGCCTGCCCTCGACGCCTTCACCGATGTCGCGACGTGCCGCGGCGGGCCAGTTGATGCAGCACCGTGTCGACGGCCGGCACCGCCCCGGTCTCGCGGAGCCACGTTTCTGCCAACTCCCTCAGCTCGCCCGGTGTCAGGCCGAACCTGCGGCGAAATGCGCGGATGAAGGTGGAATCGCTGCTGAAGCGCATACCCACGGCGAGGTCGATCAAACGATCGTCCTGTGCTGCCGGGGATATCAGCCGCCGGAACGCCAGATGGAGCCGCTGCTCCCTCACGTAGTGCGCAAGCCCGCCATCGGCCTCGAACAGCCGGTAGAGAGTCGCGCGCGAAATCCGGAAGTGATGACAAAGTTCTTCCACCGTCAGCGCGTCGGTCTCGAGATTGTTCGCAATGCGGCGCTTGATTTATCGCGAGATAAAGATGGCGCTCGGCGCGTTCGACGCCTGCCACAATGTCGGCCGTCCCGCCGGCGGCGGCTGCCATGAGATCGGTGATCGCCTCGACCGTGGCCTCAACGTTACCTCCCTGGGGCTCGGGCGGCAGGGCAAGCGCCGCGTAATGGCTGGCGAGCAGGCGGGCATGAGGGTGGTCTGACGACAGCAAGGTCGCCGTCGCCGAATCCGGGTGCGCGAGCCGAGGTGCCAGCATCGCACGTTGCAGGATGATCGCCATCAGACGGGTGCGGCCGCCACCGGCGCGCAGCACGGTCCGGTTTGGTTGCGCCATGTCGAGCAGGCAGATGTCGCCCGGTCCCAACGTCGCCTCGCGCCGGCCCGAGCTGAACCGCATTTCGCCTTCGACGCAGAGGGTGATGTGATAGTGATCGAGGCCACCGCGTGCGATGTGGGCGGGGGTCCGGTCGTATTCCAGGTCGGTGGCGCGTGTATCGACCAGCAACGCGTTGCCGGTCATCACCGTTGTGGTCGTGACGTGGAAATCGTCCTCGTCGGTGAGCGCAATGACATCGCAGATGTCGACGGTCATCGCACGCAATTGCCTCAGCGCGCTCGGCCCGCGCTCGGGGTCGTCCGCCAGCATGAGTTTGTTCACCGCCGTCTCGTCCGCATCACACCTCGACGAGGCAAGACCGCGTCGACCGGATATTCGAAGACCGGCGGCACGCCAACATCGCCCCAGCATGTAGCCATTCAAAAATGAGTGTGCAAGCGACCGCCGGACGAAGCGGAGGGCTGATGAAAATGTTGGCAACCAGCGCGGCATCGCCCGATGTGCCGTACATGCATCAGTGTTCGCTTAAACCCGTGCTTGAGACACCCGGCACATCGCGCGGGTGCCCGGTCTGCTAACGACGCGCCGAGATCACCAGCATCGCCGCGCGCCCTCGTTCCTGGCGCGGCCTGTGTCCAAGGCCTTTCATGACAACCAGATTACGTCCGCTCTCGTGCCTGTCGATCGGGCGAACGAATTCCTGGCTGATCGCCCATCGGCGTGCAGTGCTCGCCGGCGTCGCGGTCATGGCAACGGCACTCGGCCTGCCCCGCCAGGCACGGGCCGCAACGCTGGTGGTGACGACCACGGCCGACAGCGGCGCAGGCAGCCTGCGCGCGGCCATCGCCAGCGCCGCCAGTGGGGACACCATCCAATTCCAGGTCGGCGGCACCATCACGCTCCAGAGCGAGCTGCCGAATATCACCAAGAACGTCACAATCGATGGCAACGGCAACAACCCTACCATCAGTGGCGCTGGCACCTACCGGCCATTCTTCATCGGTGACGCCGGTACCACCGGCTCGACCTACTCCGTGACGTTGAAGAACCTGACCATCGCCAACGCGGTGGCCCAAGGGGGACCGGGTACGGCTCCGGCGCCGGTGCCGGTCTCGGCGGCGCGATCTTCGTGTCCAGCAACGGCGCGTTGTCCCTGTCGAATGTCGTGATGTCGAGCACGCGGGCTGCTGGCGGCGGTGTCGCCGACCATTCGGCACTGGTTAGCGGCGGTGGCGGCATGGGTGGCGCGTCCGGTATTTTTACGCCCGGGGGCGGCGGCGGGCTCCTCTCCGGCTCGAACGCACCCGGCTCGGGCGCCGGCGGTGGACCCAATGGCGGGGCGGCCGTGGCAGTAGCGGGAGTTGCTACCGTGACTGGCGGCGCTGGTGGCTTTGCCAGCGGTGGCGGCGGCGCCTCATCGGATTCCGGGACCGCGACAGGCGGCGCTGGCGGCTTCGGCGGCGGCGGCGGCGGCGCGAACAATGGGGGCACAAACACTGGAGGAGCCGGCGGTTATGGTGGCGGGGGCGGCTCCGCTGCTACCCTTAGCTATGCGACCGTCGGCGTCGGCGGCAGCGGTGGTTTCGGCGGCGGTGGGGGAGCCGGATTGACGGCTGGCGGTACCGCCGGCTTTGGTGGCGGCAACGGCAGGACCGGGCCGAGCTCCGGCGGCGGCGGCCTCGGTGCCGGTGGAGCGATCTTTGTTCAGGCCGGGGGAACGGTCACCGTTCAAGGCGATCTGTCGCAATCGGTGAGCAGTGTGTCGGGCGGAACCGGCTTCAACAATGGCGGTTCAGGATCGGCCTTCGGCTCCGGGATCTTCTATCAGGGCAACAGCGGCGCCACGTCGACGCTGGCCCTCGGCATCGGCAATCAATCGATTGCCAATGATATTGCCGACTACATCGGCTCGGGGGGCACCAATCCGGGCAGCGGCAGCAATGTCGCCAACCAGGGCGGTCGTGTTGCCCTCGCCAAGACGGGATCGGGCATCCTGACGCTCTCCGGCAGCAACACCTACTCGGGCGGGACCACGCTGAACGCCGGCACGCTCGTGATCGGCAACAACAACGCGCTTGGCAGCGGGACGCTCACGATGGCGGAGGCGACGACACTCTCGTTTACCAGCACCGGCAACTTCACCGTTGCCAACAACATCACGATTTCGGGCGATCCAACCTTCGCGCCACCTTCCGGAACGACCCAGACCATCTCCGGCGTCATATCTGACGGCAGCTCACCCGGCTTTCTCGAGATGGTCGGGCCGGGCACGCTGGTGCTCTCGGGTGCCAACACCTATTCTGGCGGCACGACCGTCTCCGGCGGTACTTTGCAGCTCTCAGGCGCCGGCACACTCGGTTTCGCAACCGCTACGCTCGGCGTGTCGGGTGGTGTGCTTGACCTCGGCACCACATCCCAGGCGACCGGCGCCCTGACGATGACCGGCGGCACCATCCAGAACGGCATGCTGGCCAGCAGCGCGTTCGACGTGCAGGCTGGCACCATCTCCGCCGTCCTTGCCGGCAGTGGCGCGCTGACCAAGACGGGCAGCGGTGCTGTTGTCCTTTCCGGCGCCAACACCTATAGCGGCGGCACGATGGTATCGGGCGGCACGGTGCAGCTCTCCGGCACCGGCACTCTGGGTGCTGCAACCGGCACGACAACGGTGTCCGGCGGCATTCTCGATCTCGGCAACACCACGCAGACCCAGAGCGCGGTCAACCTCGCCGGCGGCACCATCCAGAATGGCGGCCTGAACGCGTCGATCGCCTCGACCGGCGGGACGCTCAACGGCATCGGCGGCAGCGCCAGCCTGACAACGACGGCCGGGACGACGACGCTGCTCGGCATCAACAGCTACAGCGGCGCCACCATTGTGAGCGGCGGCACGCTCGATGTCGAAGGCTCCATCACCGGCACCTCCGCGGTCACGATGAATGCCGGTGGCGTGCTGACCGGCACCGGCGTGGTCGATCCCCTCGTCGTGACCATCGCCTCCGGCGGCACGCTGGCGCCGGGCAACGGCATGGCCGGCACGTCGCTGGCGATCGAGGGCAATCTCGTGTTGTCCTCGGGCGCGACCTATCTGGTGCGGATCAATCCGACCACGGCATCTTACACGACCGTCACCGGCAACGCGAACCTCGGCGGCGCGACGGTGAACGCGGCGTTCGCCAGCGGCAGCTATGTCAGCAAGACCTACATCATCCTGACGGCCGGCAGCATCTCGCAGAGCTTTGCGTCCGACGTCGTCAACACCAACCTGCCGGCGAACTTCAGCACCAGCCTCAGCTATGACGCAAACAATGCCTATCTCAATCTGGTCCTGAACTTCGCGATTCCCGGCGGGCTGAACCGCAATCAGCAGGCGGTCGGCAACGCCCTAACCAATTTCTTCAATACCAACGGCAGCATTCCGCTCACTTACGGCGCGCTGACGCCGGCCGGCCTGACCCAAGCCTCCGGCGAGCTCGGCGCTTCCGCACAGCAAACGACGTTCAGTGCGATGGGCCAGTTCATGGGCCTGCTCACCGATCCCTTCGCGCAGCAGAACGGCGGACCAGGGGCAATCGGCAGCGTGACCGTTTTTGCGGAGGAGGATCAGGCCAGCGCCTACGCTGCGCGCAAGCGCACCGATGCGTTCGCGATGATCACGAAAGCGCCGCCGGGGACTTTCGAACAGCGCTGGAGCGTGTGGGCCGCAGGTTTTGGCGGATCGCAGACGACGGGCGGCAATGCGATCGTCGGCTCCAACGATACGACGAGCCGCATCTTTGGGACTGCCGCCGGGGCCGATTACCGGTTCTCGGCAGATACGCTCGCCGGCTTTGCGCTGGCCGGCGGCGGGACCAATTTCAGCGTCGACAACGGCCTCGGCTCCGGCCACTCTGATCTGTTCCAGGCCGGCGCCTATCTGCGCCACACCAATGGTCCGGCCTACATCTCGGCTGCGGTCGCCTATGGCTGGCAGGACATTACCACCGATCGCACGGTGACGATCGCCGGCACGGACCGCCTGCGCGCCGAGTTTAACGCCAATGCGTGTTCCGGCCGCCTCGAAGGCGGCTATCGCTTCGCTATGCCGTGGATCGGCGGCATCGGTCTCACGCCCTATAGCGCGGCGCAGTTCACCACGTTCGATTTGCCGGCCTATGCCGAGCAGGTCGTCTCCGGCTCATCTGCCTTCGCGCTGAGCTACGCATCCAAGAGCGTGACGGATACCCGCAGCGAGCTCGGCCTGCGTACCGACAAATCCTTCGCTCTGGGAGACGGCCTGCTGACGCTACGCGGCCGCGCCGGCTGGGCGCGCGACTTCAACCCGGACCGCTCGGTCGCGGCGACCTTCCAGGCGCTGCCCGGTGCCAGCTTCGTCGTCAACGGTGCGGCGCTGGCGCGCAACTCGGCACTCACCACCGCATCAGTCGAGATGAAATGGACGAATGGCTGGTCGGCGGCGGCGACGTTCGAAGGCGAGTTCTCGAATGTCACGCGCAGCTACGCAGGGAAGGGCAGCGTGCGCTATGCCTGGTGAGCGGTCGATCCCGTCACGCGCTCTTCGCGGGCCAGGGGACGACCTGTCCCGACACCACCAGCCGGTCACGGCCGCTGTCCTTGGCGGCGTAGAGCGCGCGGTCCGCGGCAGCGACCAGCGTGCTTGAGTCCGAGGCCTGGGACGGAAGGCTCGTCGCGGCGCCGACACTGACAGTCACCAGCCGGGAGGGCGGATTCTGCGCATGCAGCATGGCGAGATCGTGCAGCGCCTGGCGAATCCCTTCGCCGACCTCGACGCAGCCGTCCGGACCGGTGTTCGGCAACAGCACGGCGAACTCCTCGCCGCCGTAGCGCGCGGCGAGGTCGGCAGGGCGCCTGGCGATAGCGGATAGAATCCGGCCCAGCGCGCGCAGGCACCCGTCGCCTGCCAGATGTCCGTAATGGTCGTTGAACTTCTTGAAATGGTCGACGTCGATCAGCAGGAGCGATAGCTGCGTGCCGTCGCGCCGGGCGCGCGCCCATTCGTCGGCGAGGTGTTCGTCGAATGCGCGCCGGTTGGCGAGGCCGGTGAGAGCGTCGGTGGCCGCAAGCGAGGCGAGCTTGTCCTGAAGATCCTTCTGCTCGGTGATATCGCGCATGACAGCGACGACGCCGTCGATCTCGCCATTGTCAGCCGCCGGGGTCACGTGCAGTGCCGCCTCGGCCCAGATCTCGCCCTTGTCGCGATGACGCTGGCGATAGACGAACCGCGCCTCCTCGGCCTCGCCGTTCTTCAGCGCGGAGATGACCTGCTCGACCCGTTCCATGTCATCCGGGTGGATGCCGGCCAGGGCCGACGTGTCCAGCAGTTCTTCGGCCGACCAGCCGGTGATGCGCACGCACGAGGGAGAGACGTAGATCAGCCGGTTATCCAGCCCGATCCGGGTCACCATGTCGCTGGATTGCTCGGCCAGCAGGCGGAAATTTGCTTCCTTGGCGGCCAGGGCCTGTGCCATGCGCTGCCGGTGCAGCAACTGACGGACCAGGTAAAGGCCGATCACCGCGATCAGTAGCACGAGCCCCAGGACGAAGATCATGCGGGTGGCCGCGGCGTGTCGCCAGGGGGCCAGCACGTCGTCCTGCGACTTGCTCGCCAGCACCATCAGCGGATAGTTGCTGCTGCGCTGGTAGTAGCTCAGCCGCTGCACGCCATCGATCGGCGATCTGAAATAGTAGACCGCCGCGGCGGGACGACTTTCCCGTTCCCTGAACAACGGCGCGTTGGACAGGTCCCGCCCGACGTAAGCTCCGCTCTCGTCATGGGCCCGCGCCAGCATGATGCCGGCGTTGTTGAGCAGCGATGCCGAGCCATTAGGCCCGACGTCGAATCGTTCGTAGAATTTTGCGAAATAGGCGACGTCGATCGTGAGCAGGACCACGCCGGCGAAGCTGCCGTCGGGATGGTTGATCCGGCGCGACGCCGTGATGATCCACTGACCGCCGGAGCGACTCTTGACGGGGCGGCCGATGAGCGTGCCCTTCTCCGGGGAGTCGCGGTGCTGCCGGAAATATTCGCGGTCGCTGTTGTTGAGCCCGGAGAAGTCGACATGCTCAGTGGTGGCAAGCCAGCGGCCGGTCTCGTCATAGACGAAGATGCCGCGAATGCGGTCCGACGATTTGCGGATCGGCAAATAGGCCTGGAGCTTTGCGATCGAGTCCGGGCCCAATCCGTCGAGCTCGAGCCGGTGGACCAGCCCGACCAGGATCGTATCGGCAAGCTCGAACGTGTCGTCAGCGTGCTGGATCAGCGAATGCGCCAGATTGGCGACGTCGATCTCGGCGCTCCTGAGCTCCGCATTGCGCGTTTCCCATTCGCGCCAGGCGCTCAAGCCGAGAATCGTCACGCAGATCAGCGCGACGAACCCCGCCGCCCAGAGCGGTAGGTGCGCCTTGCCGAGTTCGCGGCTGGTGACCATCGGGTCTGCTCCAATTCGGTGCAAACCTCTCACTTTGGCCTTAACGGCCTGTTGCAAGAACCGTGACGATTGCGCGGGGCCGTAGTCAACCGGTGAGGATTGTCGGCGTTTTTATCAACTCTCGTCGGCGGATGTTAACCACGCTGCCGCGGCGGGATGGCTTGCCTCGCGTTCGCCGCGTCACTCATCCAGCGTGAACCCGACGCGCAGCGTCACCTGGTAGTGCCGCACGGCGCCGTTCTCGATGTGGCCGCGTGTCTGCACCACCTCGAACCATTTCATCTCTCGCACGGTCTTGGACGCGCGGCTGATCGCGTTCTTGATCGCGTCCTCGATCGAGGTCTCGGACGATCCGACCAGTTCCAGGATCTTGTAGACATGATCCTTCTCGGCTGCGGGCATGGTGGGCCTCCATCGGTTCTGATGCGCCACGCGCCACCGCGCGGCCTTTCAACTGAACGGGCAGCCTGCCTTTCCGGTTCCGTCGTCCACCGCGGCCCATATGCGGGCTATTCGAGGACGCGCGCCGGCGCGCCAACCTCGGCAGCGGTGGCCGGCAGCGCGTTGCGCCACATCATCATCAGCAGCATCGCCAGCAGGACCATCAGCGCGGCGCCGGCGATCGCCGGCTTGAAGCTCTCGTCGAAGCCGGAGGCGAGGCTCGTCGATTGCAGCAAGCCGTAAGCGCCGGCCAGCATCAACAGGGCGTACATGAGGCTACGCTCGCGCGGGCTGGCCACCTTGGGGAGATCCGGGAGGATCAGCGCCAGACCAATTCCTGTGATGGGCAGGTCATAGTCATAGGCATAGGGGCTGATCATCACCGAGACCAGCGCGGCGATGCCGAGCGTGAACGAGGAAGGCATCGCGCGAACAATGCCAAGTACGACGATCGCGAGCGCAAGGCCCGCAATCGTGGCCTGGCCCCAGAACGCACCGCTTGCAGGGACGCCGGAATTGTACAGCGCCGCATAGCCCGAGATCATCCGGAACAGGGGATACAAGCCCTGCTCGAGCAAGCTCGCCGACTCCTTGATCGCACCCAGCCACGCGAGCCAAGTCTGCGGCCCGAAGGCGAGGGTGCAAACAAGCGAGCTCACGAGCACGACTGCTGCGGCGACGGCGATCGTCGCCCAGCGCCGGTTCGCGAGCAGATAGAGGCTGATGGCAACGGCGAGATGCGGCTTGATGACCATGGCGCCGAGCGCGAGCCCCGCGAGCACCTGGCGTCTCTCGGCATGGATGCAGACGAGCCCGATCAGCGCACCTGTGAGGAATCCATTTTGTCCGCAGCCAATTGTGATCGCGATCGCCGGAAACAGGATGACGAGGACCTGTGCAAAGTGCTCTCCCGCAAGCTTGCGCAGCGTCATCAGATAAGCCACGAGCGTCGTTCCGGTGAACAACGCGTAGGCCGCCCAGGTCGGCAGGAAAGCGAGCGGCGCAAGCAGCAGGTCGAATTGGGGCGGGTACGTCCAGGGCATGAAGCCGGTGGCGCCGCCCGGCTGGCTCGCCTGCATCTTCATGAACGCCGCGAACTGGTAGGTCAGATCGAGATCGCCGAGCCAGATCCGTTGTGCGACGAGGTGAAAGGCCGCGAAATCGGGCACCTGCTGGTCGTACCGGAAACCCCACCGGAAGAACCAGTAAATCTTCAGAGCAAAGATTGTCGCCAGTGCCCCAACGACGACGCGCTCATAGAGCGTGCGCTTCGACGCCTGCGATCGAACGGACTCCAGCGTTTCGGCGAACATGAGAATGAAGCGACCTGGCGTGATGCGATGGTGGACGTGCCACGGAACTCTGCGGCCGAGCTTGCCGGCTCAGGCTTAACGGACGGTGACGAACCGTTCGTGTCTGCCCAGAATCGCAGTGAACCAGAAAACTGGACGCCCAGGCGCTCATCGTCATTAACGAAATGCTGACGTCGCGGGTCGGCAATGGCCCGGCGGAAATAGGAATGCGATCGGAGTGTGAGATAAATCCCTACGGATCCAGCTCCGTATCCCAGTAGAGATAGTCGAGCCAGCTGTCGTGCAGGTAGTTCGGCGGGAACAGGCGGCCGTTGCGATGGAGCTGGTGCACGGTCGGGGCGAAAGCGTGCTGGCGCGGAAACATTTTGGCCTGCACGGGCGTGAGATTGCCTTTGCGCAGGTTACAGGGCGAGCACGCCGCGACCACGTTTTCCCAGGTGGTCTGGCCGCCTTTGCTGCGCGGGATGATGTGATCGAAGGTGAGGTCTTCGGGCGAGCCGCAATATTGGCAGGCGAAACGATCGCGCAGGAACACGTTGAACCGGGTGAAGGCGGGATGCGTAGTCGGCTTGACGAAGGATTTGAGCGAGACCACGCTCGGCAGCTGCATTTGCAGCGTGGGGCTGTGAACCGCCTGATCGTAATGCGCGACGATATTGACGCGATCGAGGAACACCGCCTTGATCGCGTCCTGCCACGACCACAGAGACAGTGGGTAGTAACTCAGCGGCCGGAAGTCCGCGTTCAGGACCAGCACCGGCCAACTGCCTTGCGAGACATGTGCGTTCAAGTAACGCTCCCGGCCTCCAATATACGCTGCGAAGCAGCATGTATTGACATACTACATGCAGCGTGACGGGATTGTGAAGCCCGTTGAGCGACTTATTCAGGTGCAAGCAATACGGCGGCGGGGTGGCAAGCGCTCAAAAACGCCGCGATTTGGGGAGGGCGCCAGGGAGCCGGCGCGGAACTGCATCGACCAGCCCTCGTGACTTGCGTAGCCGCCGCTTTACCCGAGCAGCGAGAGCATGTGGCCCTGCTCAGGCGGAATGCGCCCCTTCAGCGTGTCGAGATAGACCTGCCGCACCGCGTCGGGCCCGCGGCTCTCGACGACACTCAGGCATCGCTGCAGCATCGGTGCAAAGCCCGACCATGCCGCGCCAAAGCGCTGCTCGATGCCGCCCGGACCCCATTCCTTGGCACGCTTGGGGATCTGGTCGGGAGCGGAGAACCACCGCGGCTTCGCGCCGGGCAATTCGCCCTCGTCGGGCTCGGTGGCGCGATGCGTCAAGCCGACGCGCATGGAGCATTTCATCTGATCGACAAAATGCCGGTGCAGTTCGGCGCGCAGTGCGCTGTTGCCGGCCATATCGATGAAAGCGACGGGCGCATCCGCTGGCAGCGACGCGATGCGATCATAAGTGACGA
Source organism: Bradyrhizobium diazoefficiens (assembly GCF_016616885.1). Classification (NCBI taxonomy): domain Bacteria; kingdom Pseudomonadati; phylum Pseudomonadota; class Alphaproteobacteria; order Hyphomicrobiales; family Nitrobacteraceae; genus Bradyrhizobium; species Bradyrhizobium diazoefficiens. The sequence continues at coordinate 1,034,591 of NZ_CP067102.1, forward strand.
CCTCGTCATAGCAACTGAGCGAGGTGACGAAGCCGGTGTTGCCGGCCGAAGTCAGGCCGATCACCTTGCAGCCGCGCATGTGCAGCAGATGGCCGAGCCCGAACGCAGTCTTGCTCGACGCGCTCGAGAGCAGCACGGTGCGCGCGCCGAAATCGTCGTTTTCAGTCAGGAAGTCATCGACCAGGAACGACAGCATGAACAGCGGCCGCAGCAGCGCCTGATAGTCGCCCTGCTTGCCGGCATAGGCGGCGTCGCCGCCGATGCGCGCATAGGCGTTATACACCGGCGCCACGCCTTGCCGGTGCGCGGCACCGTCGCGCAGGCCGCGCTTGCTGACATCGGTTGCTTCGATCACCAGATGCGTCGCCATCGGAAAATAGCCGAACAGCCGCTCGCCGACGGGCACATTCGGATGTTTCGAGGCGATGACGTCGCCAAAGCCCCACACCGGAATGTTGCCGAAGCCCGCGGGTGCGGGAAACAGCTGCCAGTATTTCAGCTCCTCGCCGAGCACGGCATAGGTGACATTGTTCGCGGTCAGCGCAAAGCGGTCGACCTTCACCAGCAGCGCATCTTGCGGCAGCGTGTCGATCTCAGGGAGCGTGGTTGCGATCGTCTTGCACGTTTCAAAATCGTCGCGCGCAACGATGAAGTCGGTGGCTGTCATGATGTCGGATCCCGGCTGGGTCTGTGCGGGCATCTCATCGATCACGCACGTGTCGTTTACAACAGCAACATAGTTTTAAACGTTGTTCGGCGGCCTGCCCGCGATCACGCCTTCGCGGTTCTTGATCGCGCGATAGTAGCTCCACCACAGATGCGCCGCGGCCCCGCGCAGCGGCCGCCATGGTTCTGCAAGCGGCGCCATCTGCTTTTCCGTCGGCCGGGCCTTCAGCCCCAGGCCAACCTTGATCCCCTCCTGCACGGCGATGTCGCCGGCCGGCCAGGCATCGCCATGGCCGAGGCAGAACAGCAGATAGACATCGGCCGTCCACGGCCCGATGCCCGGCAGCGCAATCAGTGTATGGTGCGCGGCCTCGGCGTCTTCTTCCGCGAGCACGTCGAGGTTCAGCCGCTGCGCGGTGAGCTCGCGCGCGAGATGTTTCAGCGTCTTGATCTTGGCCGCGGACAGGCCAAGCCGTCCCAGCCGGTCGGTGCGGGCACGGCGTACCGCCTCATGATCGAACGGATCGAAGGCGGCCGACAGCCGCCCCCAGATCGCCGCGGCGCTCGCGGTGGAGAGCTGTTGTCCGCAGACGATGTGCGCAAGCCCCGTGAAACCCGGCTCGCGCCGCCGCAAAGCGGGCATGCCGGCGATCTCGAGCACGGGCTTGAGGCGGGGATCGCGCTTGACCAGCGCGTGGACGGCTTCTTCGAGATCGGACTGGGTTTCGAGGTGGATAGGCATTGTTGCTCTGTTTGTCATGCGGGCTTGACCCCGTGCCGAATATCTTACTCCGTCATTCCGGGGCGATGCGAAGCACCGAACCCGGGATCTCGAGATTCCGGGCTCGGTCCTGCGGACCGCCCCGGAATGACGGCCGTCGCGGTCAAGCCCGGCCATGACGAGATCTTTGTATATGAAGCCACCCGTTTTCCGATTTGCCCCCAGCCCGAACGGCTTGCTGCATCTCGGCCACGCCTATTCGGCGCTACTCAATTTCGACCGTGCGCGCGAAACCGGCGGGCGGCTGTTGCTGCGGATCGAGGACATCGACGCGACGCGCTGCCGGCCGGAGTTCGAGACGGCGATCTACGAGGATCTCGCCTGGCTGGGGATCGCCTGGGAGACGCCGGTGCGGCGGCAGTCGGAGCATCTCGCCGAATATCGCGCTGCGCTGGAAAAACTCGCCGCGCTCGGCCTCGTCTATCCCGCCTTCGAGAGCCGCGCCGAGATCGCCAAGCTCGTGGCTGCGCGCGAGGCCGATGGACCATGGCGGCGCGATCCCGACGGCGCGCCGCTCTATCCTGGCGATGCGAAATCGCTGCTGGCCAGCGAGCGGTCGCGTCTGATCGATACCGGCGCCCCTTACGCGCTGCGGCTCGACATGGCGGCGGCCTGCCGGCGCGTCGCCGGCCTGACCTGGATCGAATTGGGCGAGGGCCCTGATGGCGAGCGCGGCATGGTCGCGGCGCGGCCCGAGGCGTGGGGCGACGTGATCCTGGCGCGCAAGGAGACGCCGACCAGCTACCATCTGGCCGTGGTGGTCGACGACGCGCTCCAGGGCGTGAGCGAGATCGTGCGCGGCCAGGACCTATTTCATGCCACCTCGGTCCACCGCCTGCTCCAGGTTTTGCTCGGCCTGCCGGAGCCCGTCTACCGCCACCACCTCCTGATTCGCGACGCCAACCGGCGGAAGCTGTCGAAATCGAGTCAGGCAATGGGTCTGCGGGAGTTGCGCGCCGCCGGCGCCACGCCTGCCGCCATCTGTCAGCTGGTGGGATTAGGTCAAGTTTCTCTGGGGGTTAGCCAAACGCCGCCGTGACTCCGGGGGTTCCGCCGTGCCATGCTTGGCCCCGGGAGCCCGGGGTTCGAAGGGGATGCTTCGAAGGGGAATTATGGCGGCGAAAACGCGCGCAGCGCGCACCACGCGAAAGTCCAGGCAACCGCCTCGGAAGCGGTCCGGGGCGGCCGGGAGGTTGCGCAAGCGCGGCACCAAAATTGGCGCAATGTCCGTCGCGCCCGACGTGATCCAGGCGGCGCTCGCGGCGTTTGCCCACGAGGTCCGCACGCCCCTGACCGGCATTCTCGCAATCAGCGACCTGCTGTCGACCTCCGATCTCGGCGAGCGGGAGCGGCGCTGGGCCGACACCATCAAGGCCGGTGCCGAGCATCTGGCGAACCTTGCCACGCTGTTCGTCGATGCCGCCAAGACCGGCAAGGGCGCGGGCGGCAGCACATTGCGGCAGGATTTGTTCGATCTGCGGGCGCTTGCCCGCAGCACCGGCGATTCGCTTGCCGGCCGCGCCGCCGCCAAGGGGCTCCAGGCCGAGGTCGAGATCTCCGACAAGCTCGCGGGCCTCGTCGTTGGCGATCCCGTCCGCCTCCGCGCCGCGCTCGAGAACCTGATCGACAATGCGGTCAAATTCACCGACCAGGGTGGCGTTGCGATCTCGGCGGTGCCGTGGCGTCCCGCCAAAAGCAAGGGAAGGGGCAAGGATAAAGCCAAGCACCGGGTGGGCGTTGCCTTCGCGGTGTCCGACAGCGGCATCGGCCTGACCATGGCCGAGATCAAGCGGCTGTTTCGCCCGTTCACCCAGGCCAATGTCACCATCTCCTCGCGCTTCGGCGGCGCCGGGCTCGGTCTGTCCTCGGTGAAGCAATTGGCGCGCGCGATGGGCGGCGACATCACGGTCGCGCCGCGGCGCGGTGGTGGCGCCACATTCACGCTGACCGTCGCGCTGGATGCGGCGGGGCCGGCGAAGTCGCGCAAGGCCAACGGCAATGAGGCGGATACGCTCGCGGCGCTGCGCGTGCTCAGCGTTGAAGACAATCCATTTGGCCGTGTCGTGCTCAACACGATTCTGACCGAGCTCGGCCATCATGCCGAGTTCATCGGGCGCGGCGAGGACGCGGTGAACCGGCTCGCGCAAGGCGGCTTCGATGCGGTGCTGATGGACATGGTTTTGCCGGGCATCAACGGCGTCGAGGCAATCCGGCGGATCCGTACGATGGAAGCGCCGCAGGCTCAGATCCCGATCATCGGCGTATCCGGTCGCGGCGAAGACGAGGCGGCGTCGCGCGAGGCCGGCGCCGACGCCTTCCTGGTCAAGCCTGTGTCCCCGCGGGCTTTAGCGACTGCGCTGCTTGAAGCGAGACGCCGTGAGGAAGCCGCGACTTGATGATCGCGGCATTGAGCTCGCCGCCGAAGACGAAGATCGCGGCGATGAAATACAGAAACACCAGCGCGATGATCACCGAGGCGAGGCCTGCATACATCGTCACGTAATTGTTGGCGAAGCGCGCCAGATATTGTCCGAACACGACGCCCGAGATCAGCGACGCCACGATGGTGAAGACGATGCCGGGCAGGATCTGGAGGAAGCCGCGCCGTCCCGCCGGCAGCCAAGCGTGCAGGATGAGCAGCGCCACCACCAGCGCGCCGACGGTGATGCCGTAGCGCAGCCAGGTGAGGATGCTCTCGTTGGATTCGACGAACAGCGGAATGTGGCGCCGCGCCGCCTCGATGAAGAGCGGGCCGAGCACGATCAGGAACGCCATGGCGAGCGCGGTGAAGGCCGCGACCAGCGTGTAGCCGATCGATTCCAGCCGCAGCCAGTACCAGCGCCGCATCTCCACCACCGCATAGGCGCGGTTCAGCGCGACCCGCAGCGCCTCGACGCCGTTCGAGGCGAAATAGACCGACAGCGCCGCGCCGATCGTCAGCACACCGGTGCGGGTGGTAGTCAGCACGTCGTGGATCTCGCCGGACAGTGAATCCGCCACTTGCCTCGGCCAGACCTGGAGCATCAGCCCGGCCGCCTGGTCGGCGAGCTCCTTGGAGCCGAAGAAGCCGGCCAGCGACGTCAGCACGATCAGGAACGGGAATAGCGCCATCAGCGTCGACAGCGCGATGTGGCTCGCGATCGCCCAGCCGTCGTCGGCCAGGAACGTGTAGAAGGCGTCCTCCACGACGATGTAGATGGTGCGGATCACCTTCACGGCCTGCTCCGTAATGCTCCCTCTCCCCACAAGGCTGGAGAGGCGAAGACGGCAGGCCATGCGCGCAAATCGGAAATCATCCGGCCAGCTTCTGACATTATTGGCCTAAAAGCCAGATTGGGAACGCCATGGCGGAGCGCCGCACACGGTGTTATCACCCCCAAATGGCATCTCTCCTGACTACTTTCATCCTGCCGGTGGCAGCCGGCGCCGTGGCGATCGTGCTGCTGCTCGGGCTCGTCAACATGATGCGTGGCGGCTCGCCCAACACCTCGCAGAAATTGATGCGCTGGCGCGTGCTGCTTCAGTTCATCGCGATCGTCATCGCCATGATCGCGGTCTGGGCGATTGGGCGGTAGGGCATGATCCGGAAAAGTGTGAAGCGGTTTTCCGATAAGATCATGCCCTGAGAATAACGAGGCCAACATGGTTGTCCTGAACCGAATCTATACGAAGACAGGTGACGACGGCACGACAGCGCTCGGAACCGGCGAGCGTCGTCCGAAATATGATCTGCGCATTGCGGCCTATGGCACGGTCGACGAGACCAATGCCGCGATCGGCGTGGTGCGCCTTTACACCAAGGATGCGCCGGAGCTCGATGCGATGCTCGGCCGCATCCAGAACGATCTGTTCGATCTCGGCGCTGATCTCGCGGTACCGGAGCGCGAGGGCAAGGCGGAACGGCTGCGGGTGGTGGAAAGTCAGGTCGAGCGGCTCGAGCGCGATATCGACGCGCTCAACGACAAGCTCGCGCCGCTCACCTCCTTCGTGCTTCCGGGCGGCACGCCGGCCGCCGCCTACCTCCATGTCGCCCGCACGATTTGCCGCAGGGCGGAACGCGTAATGGTGGAACTGGCGGCCCAGCACGGAGAGCCGGTCAGCGCAGCTGGCATCCAGTATGTAAATCGCCTATCGGACTTCCTGTTCGTGGCCAGCCGCACCGCTAACCATAATGGCGCCGGTGACGTGCTCTGGGTTCCGGGCCAGAACCGCTGACCCATTGAGCAGCGCATTTCTAAAGTCTAAAATTCGGCCCTGTCGCGCGTTGACCGGGCCGGATCAGGCCTTTAGGTTCCCCGCCAGTTGAATAGCCCCCCTCTCAAATTGAGTGAAAGAGGATCGATGAAGGTCTTAGTGCCGGTAAAGCGGGTGGTCGATTACAACGTCAAGGTCCGCGTCAAGGGCGATGGATCGGGCGTTGAACTCGCCAACGTCAAGATGTCGATGAACCCGTTCGACGAAATCGCAGTCGAGGAAGCGCTGCGCCTGAAGGAAGCCGGCAAGGCGACCGAAGTCGTGGTGGTCTCCATCGGACCGGCGCAGGCGTCGGAGACGATCCGCACCGGTCTCGCCATGGGCGCCGATCGCGGCATCCTGGTGAAGGCCGAGGGCACCGTCGAACCGCTCGCCGTCGCCAAGATCCTGAAGAAGGTTGCTGAAGAAGAGCAGCCCGGCCTGATCATTCTCGGCAAGCAGGCGATCGACGACGACAGCAATCAGACCGGCCAGATGCTGGCCGCGCTGCTCGGCTGGTCGCAGGCGACCTTCGCCTCGAAGCTCGAGGTCGAAGGCTCCGACTTCAAGGTCACCCGCGAAGTCGACGGCGGCCTGCAGACCGTCAAGCTCAAGGGACCGGCGATCGTCACCACCGATCTGCGTCTCAACGAGCCGCGCTATGCCTCGCTGCCCAACATCATGAAGGCCAAGAAGAAGCCGATCGCGGACAAGTCCGTCGCCGATTACGGCGTCGACGTCACTGCGCGCCTCGAAGTTCTGAAGACGGCTGAGCCCGCGGGCCGCAAGGCCGGCGTCAAGGTAAAGGACGTCGCCGAGCTGGTGTCGAAGCTCAAGAACGAAGCCGGGGTGCTCTGATGACGACGTTGCTGATTGCTGAACACGAACACGAAGTCCTCAAGGACTCCACCAACAAGGCGCTGACCGCGGCGTCCCAGCTCGGCGGCGACGTTCATGTGCTGGTCGCCGGTGGCGGGCAGGGCACCAAGACCGCGGCCGAGGCGGCCTCGAAGCTCGCTGGCGTCGCCAAGGTGCTGGTCGCCGAAGGCGAGCCCTACGCGCACGATCTGGCCGAGCCGCTGGCTGCGCTGATCGTCTCGCTGGCGCCGTCCTATGACGCGATCGTCGCGCCCGCGACCTCGCGCTTCAAGAACGTGATGCCGCGCGTCGCAGCTCTGCTCGACGTCATGCAGGTCTCGGAGATCATCAAGGTCGTCGCCCCCGACACCTATGAGCGTCCGATCTATGCCGGCAACGCCATCCAGACGGTGAAGTCCAAGGACGCCAAGAAGGTCATCACGGTCCGTACCTCGACCTTCGCGGCGGCAGCTGCCGGCGGCAGCGCGCCGGTCGAGAGCGTTCAGGTTGCGGCCGATCCGGGCCTGTCGTCGTTTGTCGGCGAGGAAGTCGCCAAGAGCGACCGTCCCGAGCTGACCTCGGCCAAGATCATCGTCTCCGGTGGCCGCGCCATGCAGAGCCGCGAGAATTTTGCCAAGTACATCGAGCCGCTCGCCGACAAGCTCGGCGCCGGTGTCGGTGCCTCGCGCGCGGCGGTCGACGCCGGCTATGCGCCCAACGACTGGCAGGTCGGCCAGACCGGCAAGGTCGTGGCCCCCGAGCTCTATGTCGCGGTGGGTATTTCCGGCGCGATCCAGCATCTGGCCGGCATGAAGGACTCCAAGGTGATCGTCGCGATCAACAAGGACGAGGACGCGCCGATCTTCCAGGTCGCCGACTACGGCCTGGTCGCCGACCTCTACCAGGCCGTTCCGGAGCTGACCGCCGAACTCGGCAAGCTCGGCAAGTAAAACGCGTTAAAAACACCGGCCGGAGGTATAAACTCCGGCCGGTGTTGCTTTTTCGAGGCGTTTTCTTTGGCGTGGGGCACGCCTTCGAAGCGATCCAATCTAGGTTTCGGGCCAGGATTCTGATCTAATCGAGCTTCTGATAAATCAGACCTCCCGGCTCAGGGGATAGGCAGGGCGCGACATGCGCGCCGTTCCGGTGGATGACATTATGGCGGCAGTAATCAAGAAGGTCGGCGTGATCGGCGCGGGGCAGATGGGCAACGGCATTGCGCATGTCGCGGCCTTGGCCGGCTTCGACGTGGTGCTCAACGACATCTCGGCCGACCGCCTCAAGTCAGGCATGGCGACCATCAACGGCAATCTGGCGCGCCAGGTCTCCAAGAAGGGCGTCACCGAGGACGATAAGGCCAAGGCGGTCGCGCGTATCAAGCTCGCCGAGAAGCTCGACGACCTCGCCGATTGCGATCTCGTGATCGAGACCGCGGTCGAGAAAGAAGAGGTCAAGCGCAAGATCTTCCATGAGCTTTGCGCGGTGTTGAAGCCGGAGGCGATCGTTGCTTCCGACACGTCGTCGATTTCGATCACGCGGCTCGCCGCCGCCACCGACCGGCCCGAGCGCTTCATCGGCATTCACTTCATGAATCCGGTACCGCTGATGGAGCTGGTGGAGCTGATCCGCGGCATCGCCACCGACGATTCCACCTTCGAGGCCTCCAAGGAATTCGTCGCCAGGCTCGGCAAGCAGGTCGCAGTCTCCGAGGATTTCCCTGCGTTCATCGTCAACCGCATCCTGCTGCCGATGATCAACGAGGCGATCTACACGCTGTATGAAGGCGTCGGCAACGTCGAGGCGATCGACGCGGCGATGAAGCTCGGCGCCCACCATCCGATGGGCCCGCTGGAGCTCGCCGATTTCATCGGCCTCGATACCTGCCTTTCGATCATGCAGGTGCTGCACGAGGGCCTGGCCGACTCCAAGTACCGCCCGTGCCCGCTGCTGGTGAAGTACGTCGAGGCCGGCTGGCTCGGCCGCAAGACCCAGCGCGGCTTCTACGACTACCGCGGCGCCAAGCCGGTTCCGACAAGGTAATCCGATCCGCTTCGTGACAATTTATGTCGCGTTAACGCCTCGCGTCTAGGTTACGGCCGGTACGGGGGCTCGCGTAATGGACACGATGGCGATGGTCAGCACCATGCTGGCCTCTCAGCAAGGCGCGCTGCAGTCGAATATCTCGGCGACGCTGATGAAGCAGAACGCGGACGCGGAGAAATCCGCCGTCCTGACGCTGCTGGGCGCCGGTCAGCCCTCGCTCGCCAATGTCGGAGCTGGTGTTGGCGGCAACCTCAACATCACCGCCTGAACTCCCTAAAGGGACGCAGCAGCCGGCCTTAACGCGGCCCGCAGCAGCTTGAGCGCGTCGTCGCTCGCCCATTCCGCTGGCCCCGCGATGGTCGCGATCTCGCAGCCCTGCGGGTCGACCAGCACCGAGGTCGGCATGCCCAGGGCCCGGCCTACGGCCTTAAGATCCTGAAAAACCTTGGCTTTCTGATCGTTGAAATAGCCGAGCCTGGTCAAGTTTGCGTCTTTCAGGAAGTTTTTCGGCTTCTCGGGGTCGCGGGTGTCGATATTGATCGCCACCACCTCGAAATTCGGGCCCGAAAGCTTGGTCTGGAGCTGGTCGAGCGCCGGCATTTCCTTGCGGCACGGGACGCACCAAGTGGCCCAAAGGTTGACCAGCAGCGTCTTGCCGCGGAAATCCGAGAGCTTCTTCGGCTTGCCCTCGGCATCCTCGAAGGCCAGGTCGGGCAGCTTCAGGGGGGCGGTCGCCATGGTCAGCGCCGCCACCTCGCCATGGGCGAGCGGGGCGATCTTTTGGGCCGTGGCCACCGCCGCCCGGCAGGCCGGATCGCCTGACGGGGGCCGGCTCAGGCCGAGCCCATACAGCGCGGCGAAGCCGGCCAGCCCGCCGACCACCACGGTGGCGATGACGATGGGGATCCGGCGCGTGGCGGAGGGCTTCTGGTCGAGCATATCGTTTGTCATCCGGTCGCAGATATGGCTATCAGAGGCCTCTTAATACGGCTGGCCTCCACCAGCAAACATGCGGCAAAGCAAGGCGTGAGCAGGGGATCATGAGCAACAAGATGTGGGGCGGCCGGTTCTCGGAACGTCCCGATGAGATCATGGAAGAGATCAACGTCTCCATCGACGTCGATCGTCACCTCTTTGCCCAGGACATTGCCGCGTCCAAGGCCCACGCCGCGATGCTTGCCAGCCAGGGCATCATCACGGCTTCTGATGCGAAAAATATCGGCAAGGGTCTAGACACGATTTTGTCAGAGATCGGGGACGGCGGCTTCGAATTCAAGCGCGCGCTCGAGGACATTCATATGAATGTCGAGAGCCGCCTGTCGGAGCTGATCGGGCCCGCCGCCGGCCGCCTGCACACCGCGCGCTCGCGCAACGACCAGGTCGCGACCGACTTCCGTCTCTATGTCCGCGACATCGTCGACGAGACCGATGCGGCGCTCAGCGCGTTCCAGCAGGCGTTGGTGGACCGCGCGCTCGAGCATGCCGGCACCGTCATGCCCGGCTTCACGCATCTGCAGACCGCGCAGCCCGTGACGTTCGGTCACCATCTGCTTGCCTATGTCGAGATGGCCGCGCGCGACCGCGGCCGTTTCCAGGATGCGCGCAAGCGGCTCAATGAATCCCCGCTCGGTGCGGCCGCGCTCGCCGGCACCTCGTTCCCGATCGACCGTCATGCCACCGCGAAGGCGCTGGCCTTCGACCGTCCGATGGCGAACTCGCTCGATGCGGTCTCCGACCGCGACTTCGTGCTGGAGACCTTGTCGGCCGCGTCTATCTGCGCCGTGCATATGTCGCGCTTTGCCGAGGAAATCGTGATCTGGACCTCGCCGCTGGTCGGCATGATCCGCCTCAGCGACAAGTTCACCACCGGCTCGTCAATCATGCCGCAAAAGCGCAACCCTGATGCCGCCGAGCTGGTGCGCGCCAAGACCGGTCGCGTCATCGGTGCGCTCAACGGCCTCCTGATCGTGATGAAGGGCCTGCCGCTCGCCTACCAAAAGGACATGCAGGAGGACAAGCAGGGCGCAATGGAGGGCTTTGCCGCGCTGTCGCTGGCGATCCGCGCCATGACCGGCATGGTCCGCGATCTCGTGCCTGACGAAGCCAAGATGAAGGCGGCTGCCGGCGAGGGCTATGCCACCGCGACCGATCTCGCCGACTGGCTGGTACGGACGCTGAAGATGCCGTTCCGCGAGGCCCATCACGTCACCGGCAGGATCGTGGCCAAGGCCGCCGACGGCGGCGTGGCGTTGCACGAGTTGCCGCTCAAGGAGATGCAGGCGATCGAGCCCAAGATCACCAAGGACGTGCTTGGCGTGCTCTCGGTCGAATCGTCGGTGAAGAGCCGCACCAGCTTCGGCGGCACCGCGCCGAAGAACGTGACGTCGCAGGCCAAGGCCTGGGCGAAGCGGCTGGAAAAAGAGCGAAAATTGGGCTGAAGGCAAAATTTCGCTTATGTTTCATGGTCATCCGGCTCTCGCCAGAGCGCGCCAATCTCTGTATGGTGTGGCCCGCGTAGTGGGGATTTCGTCGTGACGTCAAAGTTTCGCCCGGCCGGCTCGGGGTGGGCCATCATTGTCTTGAGCCTGAGCGCGCTTGCGCTCGCCGGATGCGGCCGCAAGGGCCCGCTCGACTTGCCGCCGACTGCCTCCAACGCGTCCACGGCCAACATCGCCGCGCCGACCGACACTGAGACCGAAGCCCAGAAGACGCCGAGCGTGTTCAATCCGACCTATGGCGCGGATGCCCCACCGGCGGCGACCAAGGGCAGGAAGAAACCGTTTATCCTCGATCCGCTCCTGGACGAAAAGCCCAACCGATAGGCTGGGGCAACTGAGCCAATGCCATGAACCATTTCGACTATCGCAACGGCGTGCTGCACGCCGAGGCTGTGAATCTGTCCGAGCTGGCCGCAACCGTCGGCACGCCGTTCTATTGCTATTCGACCGCCACGCTTGAGCGGCATTACCGCGTCTTCGCCGATGCCTTTGCCGGCGAGAAGGTGCTGGTCTGCTACGCCATGAAGGCGAACTCCAACCAGTCGGTGCTGCGCACGCTGGCGAAGCTTGGTGCCGGCGCTGACGTCGTCTCGGGCGGCGAATTGAAGCGCGCGCTGGCCGCCGGCATTCCCGCCAGCAAGATCCTGTTCTCCGGTGTCGGCAAGACGGAAGACGAGCTGCGCGCTGCGCTCGCGGCCGACATCCTTTGTCTCAACGTCGAATCCGAGCCCGAGCTCGAATTGCTCTCGCGCCTTGCGACCGAGACGGGCAAGACCGCGCGGATCTCGATCCGCGTCAATCCGGACGTCGACGCCGGTACGCACGCAAAAATCTCCACCGGCAAGTCCGAGAACAAGTTCGGCATCCCGATCGCCCACGCCCGCGAGGTCTATGCGCGTGCCGCGAAGTTGCCGGGCATCGAGGTCACCGGCACCGATGTGCATATCGGCAGCCAGATCACCGACCTGTCCAAGATGGAGACCGCGTTCCGCATCCTCTCCGAATTCGTGCAGACGCTGCGGTCCGACGGCCACAACATCAGCCACGTCGATTTCGGCGGCGGCCTTGGCATCCCCTATTACATGGATCGCGAAGCGCCGCCGGCGCCGGACGCCTATGCCGCGATGGTCAAGCGCGTCAGCCACAATCTCGGCTGCACGCTGATGTTCGAGCCGGGCCGCATGATCGTCGGCAATGCCGGCATCCTGGTCGCCAAGGTGATCTATGTGAAGCACGGCGACGGCAAGAACTTCGTCATCATCGACGCCGCGATGAACGACCTGATCCGCCCGACGCTGTACGAGGCGCATCACGACATCCTGCCGGTGACGCAGCCGGCAAAGGGCGCGGCAACCATCATGACCGACGTCGTCGGTCCGGTCTGCGAGACCGGCGACTACCTCGCCCTCGATCGTACGCTGCCGACGCCGAAGCCGGGCGATCTCATCGCCGTCATGACCGCAGGCGCCTATGGCGCCGTGCAGGCCGGCACCTACAACACGCGGCCGCTGGTGCCGGAGGTGCTGGTGAAGGGCGATCAATACGCGGTCGTGCGCCCGCGCATCGAGGTCGAGCAGCTGATCGCGATGGATACGCCGGCGCCGTGGCTGTGAGGACGCCGGCGAGGTGAACCCGCCGGCGCTGCGGGTGCGTCACGGCCCGTATTTCGGAGCCGGTTTCTGGTTGAAATCGTTCTCGTCGGTGACGCAGGTGAAGTTCGCTGCGTTGTTGGTGTCGCCGCTGCCGTTGTGCTTCGCGACCCTGGGGAAGACGCAGAGCGGCCGGGTCATCTGAACCGCCGGCGGCGTATCGGCCACGAACTTCCTGGCGAGAATCGTCTCCGGCGCGACGCTCGACCCATTTGACCAGTGGTGATGACGGCTCGACAATCGGGCCGAGCGGCTACTCTCCCGCCAATCCGCCGGTCTTGCCGCCGACCACGACGCCGGCTTTCTTCTCGATCGGCCTGATCGCGGCGGTGAAATCGGACTCGGCGCCTTCCGCGCTGATCACCGTCTCCCACAGCCGTCCGACCGCATCCGCGACCTCCATCGACAGGCCGAGCTGTTTCATTTCCTCCAGCGCCAGCCGCACGTCCTTCACCATCAACCCGGTGGCGAAGCCGAAGTCGAAGCTGCGCGGCAGCACCGAGCGCGGAAACTTGTCGCGGCTCGCCGTGTTCATGCCTGAGCCTGAATTGATAACGTCGATCATCACGGCGGGATCGAGCCCGGCCTTCACGCCCATCACCACCGCTTCCGACGTCGCCACCATGGCGGTCGCGGAGAGAAAATTGTTGGCGAGCTTCATGGTCTGTGCAGCACCCGGCTTCTCGCCGATGAAGAACACCTTTCCGATCACGTCGAGCGCGGGCTTGAGCAGCTCGAATTCCGCCTTCGGCCCCGACACCATCACCGCCAGCGTGCCCTTCTCGGCGCCGCCGACGCCGCCGGACACCGGGCAGTCGATCTGCACGATGTTGCGCTTGGCCAGCAGGCCGTGAATCTTCGAAGCCATCGTCGAGCCGACGGTCGAGAGATCGATGAAGCGTTTTGCGCGGCTACCCTCGATCACGCCGTTCGCGCCCGTTGCGACCTCGAGCGAGGCCTGCAGCGACGGCAGGCTCGCCATCACGGTCTCGACCGTGTCGGCAACATCCTTCGGCGATGTCGCAGCGGTGGCGCCGCGCGCGACAAGCCTGTCGACGACCTCATTGCGGGTGTCGAACACGACGAGCTTGTGGCCGGCCTCGATCAGCCGCCGCGCCATCGGGAAACCCATGTTTCCGAGGCCGATGAATCCGATGTCCATGGTGTTTCCTTTGTTCTTCGTTGTTTGTTGATCGGCGGTGCCCCTCCCTCGATGTCGTCCTGGCGAAAGCCAGGAGCCATTACCCCAGGGAGGAGTCGCGATGCGACGTCATAACTCCGAGTCCCCATAACCACATCCGACGGTGGTTATGGTCCTGGCTTTCGCCAGGATGACGTTGGGGAGAGACGGTGCGTCCATCACCCCGAGTTCGACTTCACGCCTTGCCGTCGATCTCGGCGAACACCTCGCGCGCGATGCGAAAACTGTCGACGGCGGCCGGCATGCCGCCATAGATCGCGACCTGCATCAGGATTTCGCGGATTTCGTAGCGGGTGACGCCATTGGTGAGCGCGCCCTTCAGATGCGCGCGGAACTCGTGCTGGCGATTGAGGATCGCGATCATCGCGATGTTGAGCATGCTGCGGGTCTTGCGCGGCAGCTCCTCGCGGCCCCACACCGTGCCCCAGCAATATTCGTTGAGCATCTCCTGGAACGGACGGTTGAAATCGTCGACGTTCTTCAGCGCGTTGTTGACATAGGCTTCGCCCAGCACCGCTTTGCGGACTTCCAGGCCCTTGTCGTGCATCTTCTTGTCCATGGCGTTTCCTTTTACTTCCCTTGGATGGCGCCGCGGAAACTACGGGGTTGGGCCGGAGCAGTCACGTCCTCGTGTTATGCGGGAAAAGGGGGATGTCCCGTACGGGAACGGATGCCTCACTGCTGCCGTTGTGGTACGCTTCACTCCGCCGGGTAACTTGGAGAGTTGATTGAACGGCGTCACCCCCGACCCGTCAGACCCGATCCGCGACGGCGACGCTCTGTCGCGGCTGAAGCTGGCGCAGGCTCTTGAGCGGGCCACTTATGCCATCGCGTGGGAGCGTGCCTGGCCGGGGCTGGCGCGTGTCCTCACCGTTGTCGGCCTGTTTCTGGTGGTGTCCTGGGCCGGACTCTGGCTGGCGCTGCCCTTTGTCGTCCGCGCCATCGGTCTCGTCATTTTTGCAGGCCTTGCGGCTGCCGCCCTGTTCCCCCTGATTCGGTTTCGCTGGCCGAGCCGCGAAGAGGCGCTCGCCCGGCTCGATCGCGGTTCGGGCATCCGTCATCGCCCCGCCACGACGCTCACGGACACGCTGACCTCACAGGATCCGGTCGCGCAGGCGCTCTGGCAGGCGCAGCGCGAGCGCACGCTGGCCTCGCTCAAGCGCATCCGTGCCGGTTTGCCGCACCCGCGCCTCGCCATCCATGACCCCTGGGCGCTGCGTGCGCTGGTCATGGTGATGCTGGTCGCGACCTTCTTCGCCGCTGGCGACGAGCGCGGATTACGATTGGGCGCTGCCTTCGACTGGAACGGCGTGCTGGCGCCGACCAATGTCCGCGTCGACGCCTGGGTCACGCCGCCGCTCTACACCGGAAAGCCGCCGGTGATCCTGTCGGCCGCCAACAAGGAAGCCGCAGCGCTTCCGGCCTCCGGCCCGCTCGGCGTTCCCGCTGGCTCAACGCTGATCGTGCGCTCCTCCGGCGGCAGCCTGGATGTCGTGGTGTCCGGCGGTCTCAAGGAGGTCGCGCCGACTGAGGCCACGCCCAAGGGCACCAACGAGAAGCATTTCACCATCACCGGCGACGGCACCGCGCATGTCCGCGCGCCCTCGGGCCAGCCGCAATGGGCCTTCGCGGCGACACCGGACCATCCGCCGACGATCGCGCTTGCCAAGGATCCGGAGCGCCAGGCGCGCGGCGCGCTCCAGCTCGTCTACAAGATCGAGGACGATTACGGCGTCACCGGCGCCGAGGCACACGTCGCCCCGCGTTCCGCCGACGCGGGCAAGGACGGCGATAGCAAGACCGCGGCGCGGCCGCTGTTCCAGCCGCCGCAATTTCCGCTCGTGCTGCCGAATGCGCGCACCCGTAACGGCGTCGGCCAGACGGTGAAGGATCTCAGCGAGGATCCCTATGCCGGCGCCGATGTCACGCTGACGCTCACTGCCAAGGACGAGGCCGGCAACGAGGCGAAGAGCGAGCCGTTCAACATGCGGCTGCCCGAGCGTCTGTTCACCAAGCCACTCGCACGCGCGCTGATCGAGCAGCGTCGCATCCTCGCGCTCGACGCCAACAAGAATTCCGACGTCTACACCGCGCTCGACGCGCTGATGATCGCGCCTGAGCTGTTCACGCAGGAGGCCGGGCAATATCTCGGCCTCTACAGTGTCGCGCGCCAGCTCGAGGCCGCGCGCACGGATGATTCACTGCGCGAGGTCGTGGCGAGCCTGTGGGCGCTCGCGGTGACGATCGAGGACGGCAACATCTCCGACGTCGAGAAGGCACTGCGCGCGGCGCAGGACGCGCTCAAGCAGGCGCTGGAGCGCGGCGCCAGCGACGAGGAGATCAAGAAGCTCACGCAGGATCTGCGGGCGGCGCTCGACAATTTCATGCGCCAGCTCGCCGAGCAGTTCCGCAACAACAAGGACGCCCAGCAGCTCGCGCGTCCGCTTGATCCGAACACCAAGATCCTGCGCCAGCAGGACCTCCAGAACATGATCGACCGCATGGAGCGCCTGTCGCGCTCGGGCGACAAGGACGCGGCCAAGCAGTTGCTCGACCAGCTCCAGCAGATGCTGGAGGGCCTTCAGATGGCGCAGCCGGGACAATCCGGCGAGAGCGACATGGAGCAGGCGCTCAACGAGCTCGGCGACATGATCCGCAAGCAGCAGCAATTGCGCGACAAGACCTACAAGCAGGGCCAGGACTCCCGGCGTGATCGCATGCGCGGCAAGCAGCAGCAGGGCGACCAGTCGATGTCGGACCTGCAGCAGGACCAGCAGGCGTTGCGCGACCGCTTGAAGAAGCTCCAGGATGAAATGGCCAAGCGCGGCCTCTCGCAGAAGGGCCAGAAAGGCCAGCAGGGACAGAAGGGCCAGCAGGGTCAGCAAGGCGACCAGGGCCAGCCCGGCCAGGATGGCGATCAGGACGCCGACCAGGGTGATGATGACGGCGGGCTCGATTCCGCCGACAACGCCATGGGCGATGCGGGTTCAAAACTCGGCGACGGCAATGCCGACGGCGCGGTGGATTCCCAGGGCAAGGCGCTGGATGCGATGCGCAAGGGCGCGCAGAAGATGGCCGAGGCGATGCAGCAGGGCGACGGCGACGGTCAGGGCGAC
Source organism: Bradyrhizobium diazoefficiens (assembly GCF_016616885.1). Taxonomy (NCBI): domain Bacteria; kingdom Pseudomonadati; phylum Pseudomonadota; class Alphaproteobacteria; order Hyphomicrobiales; family Nitrobacteraceae; genus Bradyrhizobium; species Bradyrhizobium diazoefficiens. The sequence goes on from NZ_CP067102.1 coordinate 1,051,636, forward strand.
GGTCCCGGCAATCGCGTCGGCCGCCAGCAGAGCGGCGGCAACCAGACCGACCCGCTCGGCCGTCCGCTGCACGGCCGCGAATTCGGCGACGATTACACGGTCAAGATTCCCGGCGAGATCGACGTGCAACGGGTCCGCCGCATCCTCGAAGAACTCCGTCGCCGCCTCGGCGACCCCTCGCGCCCGCAGATCGAGCTCGATTATATCGAGCGGCTGCTGAAGGATTTTTGAGGCAAAGTCACCACAAGCTCGCTGTCATCGCCCGCGAAGGCGGGCGATCCCAGTATTCCAGAGACATCAGTGATTGAAGCGTGAGGCCCCCCGGCGTACTGGGCCCCGGTCAAGCCGGGGCATGACAGCGGAATACGTGGCAGGGGCCGTTACCCCTTCTTCGCCGCCAGCGCATCCGCCACCGCCGTGCGGATATCCGCGACCGAGAACGGTTTTGTCACGACGTCATGCACCAGCGCATTGAGATTCGAGGCGCGCTCGCGCTGATCGGCAAAGCCGGTCATCAGCAAAATGGTCAGCTGGGGAAAGTCACGCGCGGCGGAGAGCGCGAGTGCGATGCCGTCCATCACAGGCATCTGGATGTCGGTGAGCAACAGATCGAACGCACCGTCCTCGCGGGTCAGGATCTCCAGCGCCTCGGCGCCGTCCTGTGCGGTGACGATCTCGTGGCCGTCCATGGCGACGGCGCGCGCCACCAGCTGGCGCATTGAATCCTCGTCATCGGCGATCAACACTTTTGGCATGGGACGAACCTTCCCGTGCGGGACCCTACAGGCTGATTACACGCTGCCGCCGGCGATGTCGCGCCGGTTGAAGAAGCGAACGTCGATATTGCGGCCTTCCGGCGGCGGTGAGGCCAGGCGCGAGCGGAAGAAGGCGCGCTCGCCGGGTTGCAGCACGGTCTGCTCCAGCAACGAATTCCAGGCGTAGATCTCGGCGCCTTGCGCGTCGCGCACGGCAAAGCGCAGGCGCGGGATATCGAGCGGCTTCTTGCCCTGGCCGACGATCACGCCCTCGATCACCAGCACCTCCTTACCGTCGACGGTTTCGCTCGAGAGCTTGACGTCCTTGAAGGCGAGCCCGCGCAGGTTCACCTCTAAGCCGACCATCTTGTAGAAGGCCGCCGTCTGCGGCAGGAGGCGGACCATGTCGCCGCGCCAGACCACCAGCGCCAACACCAGCGCGCCCATGGCGGCGCAGACGGTCGGCAGGCCGAAATGGGATTTCCGCCGAACCACGGCAGGGGCCGGGTGGCTCACCTTTGCCCCGCGGCGGCTGAACAGGCCGCTGAACCAGGACTGGTGCTGGGCGCCGACGATCTCCTCCTCGGCGGCGCGGGCCGCCGCCGACCACTCGTCCTCGGGCTCGACGGCGTCCTCGGTCGGCCAGTCGCTGGCAATCGAGGGGCTTTCGACCACCGGGGTGTCGGCAGCCGCGTCGTCCCTGGCGTAGGAGTTCCATTGCTCGGCGAGGTCGGACTGGTCGTCGGCCTGGCTGGCCGCGGCCATGGCCGGCACGGCCGCCTCCCCGATGGCATCGTCGGGATGCGCCATCCAGGTCTCCTTGCAGCGGGAGCAGCGGACCGTCCGCCCGTTGGCCCCAAGGCTCGCAAGCTTGATGGCGTAGGATGTCGTACAATGGGGGCAGACGATATGCATGGGCGGCCTCGACGATGACCTTGTCGCGCTGAACCGGGCGCCAAAGGGACTTCTAAGGATGTTGCCGGGGATGCTACAGCGCGACCGTTAACGAACCGGAAACCATAACGGTCGCACAACCCCTTGATCGCATGCGGCGAAACCTCGCTAGCGTGCGCTCTACGTCCCCTCTCGAACGGAGCTGAGCTTGGTTCGGTTCGAAAATGTCGGATTGCGTTACGGTCTGGGGCCGGAGATCCTGCGCGACCTCAGCTTCCAGATCCCGGCGCACTCTTTCCAGTTCCTCACCGGCCCGTCCGGCGCCGGTAAGACGTCGCTGCTGCGCCTGTTGTTCCTGTCGCACCGGCCGACGCGCGGCCTCGTCAATCTGTTCGGTCACGACGTCTCCCAGCTCGGCAAGGACGAGATCGCTGATCTGCGCAAGCGCATCGGCATCGTGCTCCAGGATTTCCGCCTGCTCGATCACATGACGACTTACGAGAACGTGGCGCTGCCGTTCCGCGTCATGGGCCGCAGCGAATCGAGCTATCGCAAGGAGGTGATCGACCTCCTGCGCTGGGTCGGGCTCGGCGATCGCATGGATGCGCTGCCGCCGATCCTGTCCGGCGGCGAGAAGCAGCGCGCGGCGATCGCGCGCGCGGTGATCTCGCGGCCGCAACTGCTGCTCGCGGACGAGCCGACCGGCAGCGTCGATCCGACGCTCGGGCGCCGACTGCTGCGTCTCTTCATCGAGCTCAACAAGTCAGGCACGGCCGTCATTATCGCGACCCACGACATTGCACTGATGGACCAGTACGAAGCGCGCCGCTTCGTGCTGCATCAGGGCCGGCTGCACGTCTATGAATAAGACCGACGAGCGCGGCGTGTTGGTCGATCTCGGGCAGGAACGTCCGCAGCTTCCGGCCAGGGCGCGCAACATGTCGCCGATCGTGCCGCGCGCCTCGATCCATGGCCGCGCGCTGGTCGCTGTCGTCGCCATCATGACCTTCCTCGCCTCGATGACGACGGGCACGGTGCTGCTGGTCAGCGCCTCCGCCGCGGAATGGCAGTCCGATGTCGCGAGCGAGATCACCATCCAGGTCCGCCCGCAATCCGGCCGCGACATCGAGCGCGATTCCGCTGCCGTCACCGAGGCGATGCGCGCACAAGCCGGCATCGTCGAAGTCAAGCCGTTCACCAAGGAGGAGAGCGGCAAGCTGCTCGAGCCCTGGCTCGGCACCGGACTCTCGATGGACGATTTGCCGGTGCCGCGCATGATCATCGCGCGCGTGCAGCCGGGCACCGCGCTCGATCTCGGCGCCTTGCGCGCCCGCGTGACGCAAGTGGCGCCAAGCGCCAGCGTCGACGATCACCGCGCCTGGATCGAACGGATGCGCTCGATGACCAATGCCACCGTGCTCGCCGGCATCGGCATCCTCGCACTCGTCATCGTCGCAACCATCATCTCGGTTTCGTTCGCGACCCGCGGCGCGATGGCGGCGAACCGCCCGATCGTCGAGGTCCTTCATTTCGTCGGTGCCGGCGACCGCTACATCGCCAATCATTTCCTGCGGCATTTCCTCAGGCTCGGCCTCGAAGGCGGCGTCATCGGCGGCGGCGTCGCCATGCTGCTGTTCGGCTTCTCCGAGTCGATCGCCGGCTGGTTCTCCGGCACCCCGGTCGGCGACCAGTTCGCGGCCCTGCTCGGCACCTTCTCGCTGCGGCCGTCCGGCTATGTGGTGCTCGCAGTGCAGGCCGTCCTGATCGGCGCGATCACCGCGGTCGCCTCGCGACAGACGCTGTTCGCGACATTGAACGACGTCGATTAAGCCCGCTAAACCGGACTCCACATCGCCTCAAAACGTCTTAAAATAATCCGGGGAAGGGATCACCGACATCGCATGACCTCGCCGACCGACGATCAAACGCCGAACTTGCCGCGCGGCTGGCTGCGCGCGACCGTGGTGTCGACGGTCGCGTTCGTTTTCGTCGGCGCGGCGGCCGGCTTCGTGGCGTTCCTGTCGCAATTGCGCGGCGCGGAGATCGCGCCGGACCGCAAGGCGGACGGCATCGTGGTCCTGACCGGCGGCTCATCTCGGGTGCCGGATGCGATGGAGCTGCTGGCGGCCGGCTACGGCAGGCGTCTGCTGATCTCGGGCGTGCACCCGACGTCGACGGCGAGCGACATCTCCCGGACGCTGCCGGAGAACCAGTCCTTCATGACCTGCTGCGTCGATCTCGACCGCACCGCGCTCACGACCCGCGGCAACGCAGCCGAGGCGCGGCGCTGGGCCGAGGGACGCGGCTTCAAATCGTTGATCGTGGTCACATCGAACTATCACATGCCGCGCGCGCTGGTGGAATTCTCGCATGCGATGCCGGAGACGACGCTGGTCCCGTTCGCCGTGGTCGGCGACAAATGGCGCGAGGAGCCGTGGTGGACCTCGGCCTCGACGCTGCGGCTGCTCCTGTCCGAATATGTCAAGTACATCGCCGCCGAGCTCAGGGTGCGGCTGGAGGATTTCGGGATTGACCTTTCGCCCGAAGTGTCGGAGCAGCCAGCAGGTCTGCAATCCAGGCGGCCTGCCACCGCGCAGGCCAATTGATCGGATTTTCGATGTTCCTGATTTTCCTGCGCTCGCTGCTGTTCAACGTGCTGTTCTATGCCGTGCTGGTCTGCCTCGCGATCGTAGCGCTGCCGACCTTCGCCTTGCCGCCGCGCGCCATGCTGACGATTGCCAAATGGTGGGCAAAGGCGACGATGGTCCTGATGCGGGTGATCTGCAACATCAAGGTGGAATTCCGCGGCGTCGAGAAAATCCCGACGGGACCATTGGTGATCGCCGCAAAGCACCAGTCGTTCTGGGAGACGTTCGTGCTGCCGGGTTTCTTCGATCACCCGATCTTCATCCTCAAGCGCCAGCTGATGCAGATCCCGGTGTTTGGTCAGTTCCTGGTCAAGACCGGCATGATCGCGATCGACCGCAAGGCCGGCGTCAAGGCGCTGCTGGACATGACGCGGCGCGCGCGCGAGGCGGTGCGCGCGGGTGGCCAGCTCGTCATCTTTCCGGAAGGCACGCGCCGCGCGCCGGGGGCGCCGCCGGCTTACAAGACCGGCTTTGCGCAGATCTATTCATCCTGCGGCGTGCAGTGCCTGCCGATCGCGCTCAATTCCGGCCTGTTCTGGCCGCGCCGAACTTTCATGCGCTATCCCGGCACGCTGGTGGTGGAGTTCCTCGATCCGCTGCCGCCGGGCCTGCCCAAGGATGAGTTTCTCTCCCGCGTGCAGACTGCGATCGAAGATGCGACCGGCCGCCTCGTCGAAGCGGGCCGCAAGCAGCAGGAGCAGTTGATCGGCAGCGCGCCGAGCTACGCTCCCTCGGAGAGCTAGCGGTTCTCTCGATCTTCTGCGGGAGCGGGCGCGTGCAGCGAATGCGCGTCGCCATGCAGCATCGTCACGAGTTGATGCAATTGCGTGTCGCGAAAGCCTTCGGCCTCGATCGCCTTCACGGTCGCCGTCACATAGTCGCGGTTGGCGCCGGACTGGCCGTGACCCTGCAGCACATGGCGGTGCTGGTCGGCGAGCGAGAGCCGGCCGGCATATTGCACATGGCCGCGGTCGACGACATAGGCGAGCGCGGAGACGCGCTCACGCGCTTCGTTCTCCAGCCACACCGAGCGCATCACCTCGCGATAGACCGACGTCACCTGCTCGCGCGCCCGCAAATAGGCGACCACGTCGGCCCGGTCCTTTTCAGCGACGCGGAAGGCGATGCCGCGGCAGGCGCCGCCGCGGTCGAGCCCAAGCACCAGGCCCGGCTGCTCCGGCGTGCCGCGATGCACGAAGGAATAGACACACAGCGCGCGGTGCTCGCCGACCAGCCGCGCCGGCACGCGCTCCTCGAATTCGAAGCCAGGCCGCCACATCAGCGATCCGTAGCCGAACACCCAGAGGTCGCCCTTGGCTGATGTGACGGAGGGGAGGGTGATTTCCGACATTTCGGGCACGGCTACCAGAACCGTGCCCCCAAGCGAAGCGAATTCTCTGCCTTTCGTCGGGGGCCAGCCTCGCTTACATTTGACAAAATCCGGGGTCAAAGGGTCGCCGCATGTCCAATATGACCATTGCCGCAGGCCGGCGCTCCCGTTGGGGGCTCTTCATTGCTCCCGTCCTCCTCCTGATCCTTGCGGCCGCCTGGAGCGGCTTCTGGTTCTATGCGGCCTCGCAGGCCGAGGTCGCAGCCGATGCCTGGCGCGCGCAGGAGGCCAAATCCGGCCGCATCTACGACTGCGCCAAGCGCTCGATCGCGGGCTTCCCGTTCCGCTTCGAGGTTCAGTGCTCCGGCGCCAGCGTCGCCCTGGTGTCGCAGAATGCGAGCAAGACGCCGTTCACGGCCAAGCTCGACAACATTCTGGTTCTGGCGCAGGTCTATGACCCCAAGCACGTCATCGCCGAGTTTTCCGCGCCGGCAACGCTGACCGATGGCGTCACGCAAAACACCTTCGTGGTGAACTGGAGCAAGGGCCAAAGCAGCGTGATCGGCTTGCCGGCTATCCCGGAACGCGCCTCCATCGTGTTCGACGATCCGAGCCTCAACAGGCTCGATGGCTCGGTGCAGGTGCCGCTCGCGCGCGCCAAGCAGATTGAGCTGCATGGGCGCATCGCGGACGGATCGCCGGCTGACCACCCCGTCATCGAGACCGTGCTCCAGGTCGCGCAGGGTTCGATCCAGGGCGTGCACCCGCTGCTCGCCGAGCCTTTCGAAGCCGACACGCGCGCGAAGATTACCGGGCTCTCCGATCTCACCCCAAAACCCTGGCCGCAGCGCTTCCGCGAGATCCAGGCCGCCGGCGGTCACATCGAGATCGTGCAGTCGCGGATCCAGCAGGGCGACATGATCGCGGTCGCGGCCGGCACGCTGGGCCTCTCGGCCAATGGCCGACTGGATGGCGAATTGCAGATGACCGTGGCCGGTCTCGAACGCGTCATCCCGGCGCTCGGCATCGAGAAGATGCTGGAAGAGGGCGTGCCGCAGGCAACGCTCGATCGCGTCGCGCCCGGCGTGAAGTCAAAGGACCTCAACAATCTCTTTGGCGCGCTCGACCGCGCCGTTCCCGGCCTCGGCAAGGTCATCAAGCAGAACGCCAACGCCGGCGTTGCCGCCGGCATCAACTCGATCGGCACCGAGAGCACGCTCGAGGGCAAGAAGGCCCGCAGCTTCCCGCTGAAATTCGTCGACGGCGCCGTGCTGCTCGGCCCGGTCACGGTCGGCCAGATTCCGCCGCTGTACTGATCGGCGGTCACGGCGCCTTCGCGCCAACGTGATGACGAGGCGACTTCGCATCGGGAATGCGGAGCCGCGATCTCCGCTCTCTCTCCATGTCGGCTGCACGATGAAGCGGGCCGCCCAGGCAGGAGAGAAGACCGTGACGACGTCCAAGCTGTTCGTTGCCGCCATCGCCATCTCGACTGCACTCGCGACGCCTGCGTTCGCGCAGTGGGAGTCGCATGAGCCGGCCGCCTACCAAGCCCAGTAGGCGCAGCAATCGCGCATGCGGATCGGCGAAGCGACGAAAATATTCCGAACATGATCGTCAGGAAAAACGTGATGCAGAAGATGCGCCTCGCCGAGAATAGCAGCCGGCCCATTCGCATCACTCCACACCAGGGAAGCATGCACGCGCCGGGGGCGCAACCAAGTGCACCTGCTTCCCAAGTGGAGGGAGGCTTACGTGCGGATCATCAACTACGGACTGATGCTGGGACTACTCGCTGCCTGTTCGGGACAGGCGCGTGCCGACGACAATGTCGCAACCGAAATCCAGGCGCTGAAGACCAAGCTGAAGGAGCTGCAGCAGAGGGTCGATTCGGAGGCGCGTAAGACGCGCCAGGTCGAAGCGGTGCAGGCCAAGGTCATGCCGATGCCCGGGACCTACAAGGCGCTGCCCGTCGAGGCATGTGCGGGCGGCAAGGTCTGCTACAAGGGGGTGACGCTGACATTCGGTGGCTGGGTCGATCTCACCGGCATCTACCGCTCGCGCAACATCGCCTCCGACACCGGCTCGGTCTACAACTTCATCCCCTATCAGCAGAGCCACAATTTCTACTTCCCGGAGGCGCGCTTCTCCGCGCGCCAGAGCCGGTTCTCGGTCCTGGCCGAAGGCAACGCCGATCCCGATACGCATCTTGCCGGCTACGGCGAAATCGATTTCGAGGGCGCGGCGCAGACGGCGAGCTCGGTTGCCACCAACTCGTTTAATCCGCGGATGCGGCAGCTCAGTCTCGAACTCGACCGGGCCGATCTCGGCCTTCACTTCCTCGCCGGCCAATCCTGGTCGCTGAACGCGCCGACCAAGACGGGCATCGATCCGCGCGGCGTCGATGCGCCCGGCGTCATCGACTTCGAATCCGTTCCGGGATTCTTGGCGGCACGGCAGCCTGGTTTGCGCGTCTGGAAGGATCTCGGGCCCGAGTTCAAGCTCGCCGCGTCGGTCGAAAATCCGCAGACCGCGTTCTTCGGCGGCAACACGCCGACGGTCGGCACGCCGGCGGTGGGCCCGCAGGGCGTGCTCAACCCTAACCTTCAGGTCAATCTGACCGGGCCGGGCGGCAGCTTCTTCAACAACCTCAACAATGTCAGCTTGAATCAGGTGCCTGACGTCACCGTCAAGGCGGCGTGGGATCCGCGGCTCGGACCTTACAAGCTGCATGTCGAAGCCTGGGCGCTCTATCGCCAGCTGTTCGACCGCTTCAATGGCACCAACCACACCTACGACACCGGCAGCTTTGGCGGCCACGTGTTCGCGGAGCTGATTCCGAAGACCCTCGACCTCCAGCTCTACGGCGCGCATGGCGTGCTCGGCCGCTTCACGGCGACGCCGTTCCCCGATGCGGCGGTGGCGCAGGACGGCACGGTGCTGCCGCTGACGATCACGGCGGCCGCGGTCGGCCTGATCTGGCACGCGACGCCGAGCCTCGACGTCTACAGCTACGCCGGCCTCGAAAAAGCCAAGGCCAATTTCGCCAATGTCGGGACCACGCCGTTCGGTTACGGCAATCCGCTCTACAACAACACCGGCTGCTTCACCGAGAACACGCCGGCCGCGACCTGCAACGGGAACACCAGGGAAGTCCGGCAGGTCACCGCAGGCATCTACGACACCATCTACCAGGGCAATTACGGCACGCTCAAAGCCGGCGTGCAGTATTCCTACACGCAGCGGTTCGCCTTCGCCGGTGTCGGCGGCGCGCCCAAGACTGACGACAACATCGTCATGACGCAGATCCGATACTATCCGTTCTAATCTCCAGAGGACGGCAATTGTCCGACGGTCTTCTGATCCTTCGGCTCGCACACGTCGTCGCCCGGCTTGGCCTGGCGATGACGGGTGCGGTCGGCGCCACCTTCGTCGCCGCACTGCTGATGCGGGTCGAGCTGCCCTGGTTCGACACCGTCGAATTCACTGTCCTGCTGATTGTGCTCGGAATGATCGGCGCCTATCTCGGGATCGACATCCCGCGCTGGCCGCAGCTTCAGGCGGGGCCGGCGCACCGATCGCTCGCGATCGGTCTCGCCAGCGCGACCGGCACGTTCCTCGCCGCCGGAGCGGGCCTGCTCGCGCTCTATGCGTTCGTGCTCGACGAGACGTCCGATCCCGCCGGCAATCTTCTGTTCGGCGCCACCTGGATGCTGGGCGTGTGCATGCAGATCGGCGCCGGTCTTGCCGGCCGGCGCCGTATCGCGCGGGTCAAGGACCGCGGTTAGTCGGGTTTCTTGTCGAGCTGGCCGTGCTGGCGGCCGAAGTCTGCAGCCGCCGAATCCTGGCCGATCTCGACGATGCCGCGGCGGATGGCACGGGTGCGGGTGAAGTGATCGAACAGCGCCTCGCCGTCGCCCCGACGGATCGCGCGGGTGAGTTTTGCGAGATCCTCGGTGAAAGTGCCGAGCATCTCCAGCACGGCGTCCTTGTTGGCGAGGAACACGTCGCGCCACATCGTCGGATCGGAGGCCGCGATGCGGGTGAAGTCGCGGAAACCGCCGGCGGAGAATTTGATGACCTCCGATTCCGTCACCTGCTGCAGCTCGTCGGCGGTGCCGACGATGGTGTAGGCGATCAGATGTGGCAGATGGCTGGTGATCGCGAGCACGAGATCATGGTGATCCGGCGTCATCACCTCGACCTTGGCGCCCATCGCCGCCCAGAAGGCGCGCAAATGCGCGGTGGCCGCGGCGTCGGTGCCTTCCGGCGGCGTCAAAATGCACCAGCGGTTGATGAAGAGCTCGGCGAAGCCGGAATCCGGCCCCGAGTGCTCGGTGCCCGCGACCGGGTGCGCCGGCACGAAATGAACGGTCTTTGGCAGATGCGGCGCCATGTCCTTGACCACCGCGCCCTTGACCGAGCCGACGTCGGAAATGATCGCACCGGGCTTGAGAAAGCCAGCAATCTCCTGCGCCACCGGCCCGCAGGCGCCGACGGGAATGCAGAGGATGACGAGATCGGCATCCTTCACCGCTTCCGCATTGGTCGCCACGACCTGGTCGACGATGCCGAGCTCCATCACCCGCGCGCGCGTCTTCTCCGAGCGCGCGGTGGTGACGATCTCGGAAGCCAAGCCCTGAAGCTTCGCGGCGCGGGCGATCGAGCCGCCGATCAGACCGAATCCGATCAGCGCGACACGCTGGAAGTGCGGGTCCACGCTCATCTGCCGGCCATGAAGTCGCGCAAGGCCCCGACGACGAGGCGGTTGGCCTCCTCAGTGCCGATGGTCATGCGTAGCGCATGATGCAGGCCGTAATTCTTCAACGCGCGCAGCACGAGGCCGCGCTTGGTGAGATAAGCGTCGGCCGCGTCCGAAGTCTTGCCTTCTTGCGGGAAATGGATCAGCACGAAATTGGCGACGCCCGGGGTCACCTTCAGCCCGAGCTTGGTGATCTCCTCGGTGAGCCAGTTGCGCCAGGTCTCGGTGAACTGCTTCGACATCGCCTGGTGCGCGGTGTCCTCGATCGCAGCGACCGCGGCATACATCGCCGGCGTCGACACGTTGAAGGGACCGCGGATGCGGTTGACCGCGTCGATGATGTGCTCGGGACCGAACATCCAGCCGATGCGCAGGGCGGCAAGGCCGTGGATCTTGGAGAAAGTGTGCGTCACCACCGTATTGTCGGTGGTGGCGACGAGCTCGATCCCCATTTCGTAATCGTTGCGCGAGACATAGTCGCAATAGGCGGCGTCCAGCACCAGCAGCACGTGCGAGGGCAGGCCGGCGCGCAGGCGCTTGACCTCGTCGAACGGGATATAGGTGCCGGTCGGATTATTGGGGTTGGCGAGCCAGACCAGCTTTGTCTTCGGCGTCACCGCCTTGAGGATGGCGTCGACGTCGCAGGTCAGGTTCTTCTCGGCCGCAATCACATTCTTGGCGCCGACCGCCATGGTCGCGATCGGGTAGACCAGGAAGCCATGCGTGGTCGAGATCGCCTCGTCGCCATGGCTGAGATAGGTGTGGGCGAGCAGGTTGAGGATCTCGTCCGAGCCGGCGCCGCAGATGATGCGGTTCGGATCGAGCCCGAACGAACGGCCGATCGCCTCGCGCAGCACGCGCGAGGTTCCCTCCGGATAGTCTTCCAGATGGTCCGCCACGTTCTTGAAGGCCTCGATCGCCTTGGGCGAGGGTCCGAACGGCGTCTCGTTGGCCGAGAGCTTGAACACCTTGCGGCCCGGCTCCGCGACCGGACTCTTGCCGGGCGTGTAGGGCGCAATATCGAGAATGCCGGGATTCGGCACGGGGCGGGACATCTTCAACTCCGGAAAGGCTAGGTCAGTTCGCGATTTACGATTTCGACCCGGTCGGGGGCACCGTATAGCGCGTTGCGTGGCTGCCGACGAGGGCCGTGGAGCGCACCGAGGCCCCCGCGTCGATCAGGGCAGCCTTGATCTTGTCGATGCTGGTGGCGCTCGTGACCGAGATCAGCAGCGCCGCGCCGTCAAATGCGGTATCGGGCACCGCCACGATCTCGGCGAGCGGCGACAGCGCCCGCGCGACCTCGGCGTTCCACCCGGACACGCGCACGCTGAAGGTCTCGACCTCCGTCACCACGGCGCTGTCGGCGACGCGCGAGATCGCGAACACCGGCAGTGCGGCCGGATGGTCGGCACGCTCGACGAACGGCATCCGCGCGATGATCTTCGGCGCGCCGTCCGCTTCCAGCTCCAGCCACCATGGCGTGCGGCTCGAGGTCGCCGAGACCAGCGCCAGATCGCCCTTGGATTTCGCCACCGCTTCGACCGCGGCCTGCGCGCTGAAATGCGCAACGTAAGGCACCGTGAAGCCGAAATGGAAGCGCACGGAATCGCGCATCGCCGGCTCGCTCACCGAGATGTCGGCATGCACCGAGAACGGCGCCTGGACATAGGTGAAGGTCGAGATGATGACGCGCCAGATGCTCTCGACCGTGTCGAGCGGCAGGATGCCGCGATGGCGTTGCACGATGTCACGCATCATGGAGGCTTCGCGCGCCGGGCGGAACGCTGAGCCGACCTCCTGGGTCTGCTTCACCTGGATCAGGCGGTCGATGATGTCGCCGCGCTGCATCAACAGGCGATGCATGCCCTCGTCGATCGCGTCGATCTCCTTGCGCAATTCCTGGAGCGATGGTGGCGCGGGCGGACGTTGGGACATATCTGACAAGACTGTTGAGAGGCATTCCAATGCGGATCGGGCAACGAGACTGGTAAGGCCGGATCAGCTGCGGTCACTGTCCTGATTAGGCAGTCAGGGCGGCGAAAGCAAAGAGAAATGACGACCTGCCAGGCTGCCCATAGAGAGACAATTTTGGCTAATCCGGACCACGACTTGACGAAAAGCGCCCAAGCCGGTAGGTTTTTGTCCGTTCCGTGGTCATTTGAGCCGGCCGGCTTGCAGCCACGTTAAAAAACTCGCTAAACAGGCCGGGGACGCTTTCGATCCCGGCCGAACCTATCGTTCAGGCCGGGTTTTTTATGGCCTGATGTCAGTCGCGATCTGAAGTCCGATCGCAAACGAGGTCGATGGTCAGAGATGGTTGGCGTCAAGTCTGTCCCCAGTCCCGCGATCAGTGCCGACGATCGGTCCCATGAGGTCGATCATCCGAGTTCGGAGGTCGCGAAGTTCGGCGCCGACCAGCCGCTGCGGCTCGACTGCGGCATCGATCTCACCCCGTTCCAGATCGCCTACAAGACCTATGGCGAGCTCAACGCCGATCGCTCCAACGCTATTCTGATTTGCCATGCGTTGACGCTCGATCAGCACGTCGCCAATGTGCATCCGCTGACCGGTAAGCCGGGTTGGTGGGAAATCATGGTTGGCCCCGGCCGCCCGCTCGATACCGACAAGTACTTCATCATCTGCTCGAACGTGATCGGCGGCTGTATGGGTTCGACCGGCCCGGCCTCGACCAATCCGGCGACCGGCAAGGTCTGGGGGCTGGATTTCCCGGTCATTACCATCCCCGACATGGTGCGGGCGCAGGCCATGCTGCTCGACCGCCTCGGCATCGACACGCTGCTCTGTGTTGTCGGGGGCTCGATGGGCGGCATGCAGGTGTTGCAATGGACCGCGGCCTATCCGGAACGCGTGTTCTCCGCGCTCCCGACCGCGTGCAGCACGCGCCACTCGGCACAGAATATCGCCTTCCACGAACTCGGCCGGCAGGCGGTCATGGCCGATCCGGATTGGCACGGCGGTCGCTATGTCGATCAAGGGACGCAACCGCATCGCGGCCTTGCGGTGGCGCGGATGGCCGGGCATATCACCTATCTCTCGGACGCCGCGCTGCATCGCAAATTTGGCCGCCGCATGCAGGACCGCGAGCTGCCGACCTTCTCGTTCGACGCCGACTTCCAGGTCGAGTCCTATCTGCGCTACCAGGGCTCGTCCTTCGTCGAGCGCTTCGACGCTAACAGCTATCTTTATCTGACCCGCGCGATGGACTACTTCGATCTCGCCGCCGACCACGGCGGCGTGCTGGCAAAGGCGTTCGCCGGAGTCCAGACGCGCTTCTGCGTGGTCTCCTTCACCAGCGACTGGCTGTTCCCGACTTCGGAATCGCGCGCGCTGGTGCACGCGCTGAACGCGTCGAGCGCGCGGGTGTCGTTCGCCGAGATCGAGACCGATCGTGGCCACGATGCGTTCCTGCTCGACGTGCCCGAATTCTTCGACATCTCCCGTGCCTTCCTGCAATCGGCAGGCAAGGCGCGCGGGCTCACCGGCAAGAATGACTGACAAGGACAGCTAGCGATGTCTGTACAGGAAGTGCTGCCGCTGAACGGCCTTGCCTCTGAACAGTCCGGCCCATTTCGCGCCGACCATCTGCTGGTCGCCGAGATGGTCAAGCCGGGCTCGAAAGTGCTCGACGTCGGTTGCGGTGAGGGCGATCTGCTTCAGCTCTTGGAGACCCGCGGCATCGACGGCCGCGGCATCGAGCTGTCACGCGAGGGCGTCAACCGCTGCGTGGCAAAGGGCCTCGCGGTGGTGCAGGGCGATGCCGACACCGATCTCGTGAATTATCCGGACGATGCTTTCGACTACGTGATCCTGTCGCAGACGCTGCAGGCAACGCGTCAGCCCAAGGTCGTGCTGGAGAATCTCCTGCGCATTGGCCGCCGCGCCATCGTGTCGTTCCCCAATTTCGGCTTCTGGCGGATGCGCCTGCAGCTCCTGGTCGGCGGCCATATGCCGCGCACGGAGAATCTGCCGGCGAGCTGGTATGACACTGCCAACATCCATTTCTGCACCATCAAGGATTTCGTCGAGCTCTGCGACGAAATCCACGTCAAGATGGAGCGCGCCGAGGCGCTCGACCTCTACGGCCGCCCGCTGCGGCTGCGATTGCCATGGTGGGTGTGGAATCTGTTCGGCGAGCAGGGCGTGTTTCTGCTGAGCCGCGGGCAGGGGAAGTGACGCCGTGGGCGTCATTCCGGGGCGATGCAAAGCATCGAACTATGGTGCGCTCTTGCGCACCTGAGAATCTCGAGGTTCCGGGTTCGCTCTTCGAGCGCCCCGGAACGACGACTAACCAACAGCCAGCGACCTTGGATCGCGCACAGGCCACCGTCCGGCTTCCACGAGCGTCACGAACCGCTCCACGCTCTCGTTGAACAGCGCAGGCTCCTCGAGATTGAGCACGTGGCCAGACTTCGGAAACATCGCGAGGCCTGCCGCCGGTAGATGCTTCTTCAGGAACAGGCTCGCCCCGACGCAAGGGTCGTCCTCGTCGCCGCAGATGATCAGTGCCGGCGTGACAACGCCTCTGATCGCGTCCGTCAGCGTGTAGATGGAGGGGCGGCCGCCCTGAAACCCGCGCATCGTGTTGGCGGAGCCTTTGGCGTCGTGCCGCGCCAGCGCGGCGTAGAAATCGGCGTGGCCGCGCGGGTCCTTCACCAGGAAGGGAATCCGGCTCGGGGCCTCGCGCGTGACTTTTGCGACCTCGGCAGAGCCTGATGTCTCGAATTGCTCGGCATTGGCGCGGCACTGCTTGCGCCAATTGTCGAGATTCTGGATCTCCGAGCCTGAGCCGACGCCGGCGAGCGTCATCGACAGCGCGCGCTGCGGCGCGTTCAATCCGATCTGCAGCGATGAGTAGGCGCCCATCGAGAGGCCGACGAGATGCGCGCGCTCGATCTCGAGATGATCGAGCACGGCGAGCGTGTCGGTGTAGAAATGTTTGTAGGTGTAGACCTCGCCATCAGGCACGTCAGATGGCGTGTAGCCGCGCGCGGAATAAGTGATGCAGCGGTGGCCGCGCGAGAAGTAACGCATCTGCGGCTCCCAATTGGTGTAGTCGGCCGCGAACTCGTGCAGAAAAAGTATCGGCGTTCCCTGACCCGCCTCTTCGAAATAGATGCGGACGTCGTCCCTGGTCGTGGCGTGGGGCATTAACTGTTTTCCCTTTCTTCAAGCCGCATTTCGAGGATCGCAGTTAATGCTGTTGTCCGCAATGAGGCGGCCTCGAGCCAGCACTGACGCAAAATCATCGCAGCTATTCGCCGCTAGCGGCGTCTTTTTCTCGCCACATCGGGCGGCTTAACGGCCGGACGGATGTCGGCCACGGCACGGGGCCGATTGGAAGTGGGGGTGTCAACGAAGGATGAAGTATGTTCGAGTTGTTTGCGTCTCGCCTGTCGCGTTCTGTTGTCGCGCTGGCGATTGTCTTCGCGGCGGTTGCCGCGTTCGTTTCTCCGGCCTCAGCGCGGCCGCATCATCGTCATAGCGCAGAGCGGCACGGTTACGTGCATCACGCCAGACATCATCATTATCGCCACCATGCACGCGGATCGCGCTTCGAGCGCAGCGCCGCGCAGTTGCAGACGAGTGGATTCGGCAACACGCAGGCCAGCTATGATCCGAACGCCAATAGTGGCATGGCCAACAACGGCATGGCTGCCAGCGGCGGCTTCGGCGGTGGGTCGGGCCTCGTGTCGGAGGCGCGCCGTTATATCGGCGGCAATCCGACGGGACGCGGCAGCCTGTGGTGCGCGCGCTTCATGAACATGGTGCTGCAGCACACCGGCCATCAGGGCACCGGCTCCGACATGGCGAGCTCGTTCGCGCGTTACGGCACGCGTGTCTCCGGCCCGCAGGTCGGCGCCATCGCGGTGATGTCGCGCGGCCGCCGCGGCGGTCATGTCGGCATCATCACCGGCATCGATGCGCAGGGGAATCCGATCATGATCTCCGGCAACAACGGCAACCGCGTCCGCGAGGCCCCGATCTCGCGCGGCCGGATCTATGCGTATGTGATGCCGAATTGAGGTGAGATCGTAGGTTTGGCGGGCCCTCGCGTCACATGAGGTTGTCGTCCCGGACAAGCGTCAGCGCAGATCCGGGACCCATAACCACAGGCTCGCATCGTCGCGCGAGTTGGCAACCACGAGTCTTCGCCAAACCACTCCCCGTGGCTATGGGTCCCGGATCGGCGCGCGCTTAAGGGCGCGCTTGTCCGGGATGACGAGAAGAAGTTCACACCAATCTCGGCTCTTCCACCACAACTGCATCACCCACGCCGATCTCGCCGTCCGCCACCACCTCGGCATAGATGCCACAATCCATGTGGCCTAGATTGCGCGACAGCGTCGGCGGGATCTCGAGATCGCGTATGGCGGTGTCGGGATCGACGTTGGTAGCCGGGCAGCGGACGATGCGCTTGACCACTTTCAGCCGGGCCTGCCCGATCGCGAGCGTCTCGCCGACCAGGTCGAGCTCGGACCAGGCCGGCCAGCCCTTCACGTAGAGATTGGCGCGGAAGCGCAGGGGATTGACGGCGACGCCGCCGAGCATGGTCTCGATGGCGCGGACGCTGTTGAGATTGATGATCGACACGACCTTGCGGGCGACGTCGGAAAAGCTGTGGCCCCGGCCAGACAGCACCTTCGGCGGGCCGTTCAGCTCCGGCTGGAAATTCTCCGTGAAGTAGTCCTCGATGGCGGCGCGCCCCGCCGCGGTCTCGAGATCGCCGCTGGCGACGATCTGGCCGTCCTTTCGAATGATGAGGCTGTTGGTCGCGTCCTCGAACCGGCTGTCGAGGGACGCCAGCCGCTCATTGCGGGCCAGCATCAGAAACTGGATTTTCGGCTTCCAGGCCGGAGCCTCGGGATCGAACCCGCTCGGGCCGTTCTCGATGGCGTAGCGGCGGTCGGCGGGGAGGGTCTGGCCGGTTCGCAAGGGGACCCGGGGCAGGGATTCCGGCGTCAGGCCCTTGATCGGGTAGCGGTAAAGGCCGGTGATCTCGGCGGTCTGGCTGGTTGTCATAGGCCTACTTAGGGGATTCGCCTCGCGCCTGCCAAGCAGGCCGATCCACGCACGAAATTGTGAAGCCGCCTCTTTCGATCCGAGGGCACGCTTCCCACATCTCGGTCAGGCCGGCGCCAGCGTCGGCTGATAACGACCGCCTGATGCGTTGAGGAACGTCAACGTTATCAAGCGGAAACCCAATGAAGATGCCGTTCGGGGTGCCTTAGAGGGCCCCAAGGGCAGGCCGAGGGAAAGAAACGACATGAATATCGACAAATATACCGAACGCTCCAGGGGCTTCGTCCAGTCCGCGCAGTCGCTTGCGGTGCGCGAAGGGCATCAGCAGTTTTCGACCCTGCACGTCCTGAAAGTTCTGCTGGACGACAATGAGGGCCTGGCTTCCGGTCTGATCGACCGCGCCGGCGGCAATTCCCGCGCAATTCTGAAGGCGACCGAGGACGCCCTCAACAAGGTGCCGAAGGTCAGTGGCGGCGGTGCCGGCCAGATCTATCTGGCGCCCGAGCTCGCCCGTACCTTCGACGCGGCCGAAAAGGCCGGCGAGAAGGCCGGCGACAGCTTCGTCACCGTCGAGCGGCTCTTGCTCGGTCTCACGCTGGAGAAGACCAGCGAGGCCGGTACGATCCTCGCCAAGGGCGGCGTCACCCCGCAAAATCTCAACGCCGCGATCGAGGCGCTGCGCAAGGGCCGCACCGCGGATTCCGCCACGGCCGAGAACGCCTATGACGCGCTGAAGAAATATGCCCGCGACCTGACCCAGGCTGCGCGGGACGGCAAGCTCGACCCGGTCATCGGCCGCGACGAGGAGATCCGCCGTACGATTCAGGTGCTCTCGCGCCGGACCAAGAACAATCCCGTCCTGATCGGCGAGCCCGGCGTCGGCAAGACCGCCATCGCGGAAGGGCTCGCGCTGCGCATCGTCAATGGTGACGTGCCGGAGAGCCTCCAGGACAAGAAGCTGCTGTCGCTCGACCTGGGCGCACTGATCGCGGGTGCAAAATACCGCGGCGAGTTCGAGGAGCGGCTGAAGGCCGTGCTCCAGGAAGTGACCGCGAGCGACGGCAATTTCATCCTGTTCATCGACGAGATGCACACGCTGATTGGCGCCGGCAAGGGCGATGGCGCGATGGACGCCTCCAACCTGCTCAAGCCCGCGCTCGCGCGCGGCGAGCTGCACTGCATCGGCGCGACCACGCTCGACGAGTACCGCAAGCATGTCGAGAAGGATGCGGCGCTGGCGCGGCGTTTCCAGCCGATCTTCGTCAGCGAGCCTTCTGTCGAGGACACGATCTCGATCCTGCGCGGCCTGAAGGACAAGTACGAGCAGCACCATGGCGTGCGGATCACCGATTCCGCGCTCGTGGCAGCGACGACGCTGTCCAACCGCTACATCACCGACCGCTTCCTGCCCGACAAGGCGATCGACCTCATGGACGAGGCGGCTGCGCGGCTGAAGATGCAGGTCGATTCCAAGCCGGAAGAGCTGGATTCGCTCGACCGCGAGATCATCCGGCTCAAGATCGAGCAGGAGGCCCTCAAGAAGGAAAGCGATCTCGGCTCCAAGTCCCGTCTCGAGTCGCTCCAGAAGGAGCTGGCCGAGCTCGAGGAGAAGTCCGCGGCGCTGACCGCGCGCTGGAGTGCAGAGAAGAACAAGCTCTCCAACGCCCAGAAGCTGAAGTCGGAGCTCGACGCCCTGCGCGTCGACCTTGCCGACGCGCAGCGGCGCGGCGAATTCCAGAAGGCCGGCGAGCTGGCCTATGGAAGGATCCCACAGCTCGAGAAGCAGCTCGCCGACATCGAGGCGCGTGACGGCACCAGTGAGATGATGGAGGAGGCGGTTACCGCCAACCACGTCGCGCAGGTGGTCTCGCGCTGGACCGGTGTGCCTGTCGACAAGATGCTGGAGGGCGAGAAAGAGAAGCTCCTGAAGATGGAGGAGCAGCTCGGACAGCGCGTCGTCGGCCAGGCAGAGGCCGTGCGCGCGGTCGCGACCGCCGTGCGCCGTTCGCGCGCAGGCCTGCAGGACCCGAACCGGCCGACCGGCTCGTTCATGTTCTTAGGCCCGACCGGCGTCGGTAAGACCGAGCTGACCAAGGCGCTCGCCGAATATCTCTTCAACGACGAGACCGCGATGGTCCGTCTCGACATGTCCGAATACATGGAGAAGCATTCGGTCTCGCGGCTGATCGGCGCGCCTCCGGGCTATGTCGGCTATGACGAGGGCGGCGCGCTGACCGAAGCGGTGCGGCGCCGGCCTTATCAGGTCGTGCTGTTCGACGAGATCGAGAAAGCGCATCCGGATGTTTTCAACGTCCTGTTGCAGGTGCTCGACGACGGCCGGCTGACCGATGGCCAGGGCCGTACCGTCGATTTCCGCAACACGCTGATCATCATGACCTCGAACCTCGGTTCGGAGTTTTTGGTGAATCAACCCGAGGGTGAGGACACGTCTGCCGTGCGTGAGCAGGTGATGGGGATGGTGCGCGGACATTTCCGCCCCGAGTTCCTGAACCGCATCGACGAGATCATCCTGTTCCATCGCCTGCAGCGGAGCGAGATGGGCCGGATCGTCGAGATCCAGTTCGCGCGGCTGCAGAAGCTGCTGACCGATCGCAAGATCGTGCTGACGCTCGATGCCTCGGGGCGCGACTGGCTCGCCGCAAAGGGCTGGGATCCCGCCTACGGGGCTCGCCCGTTGAAGCGGGTGGTGCAGCGCTATCTCCAGGATCCACTCGCCGAGATGATCCTGGCCGGCGACGTCAGGGATGGCGACACGGTCGCGATCTCGTCCGAAGGCAACGTGCTGACCTTCAACGGCAAGGCGCCGCAGACCGCGGAAATCGCCCAGTTCGAAGCGCCGGTATCGAAGCGCAAGCTGAACTGAGCATCGGCGTGCACCGCTAGATAAAATCGCCCCGGAGAGGTCATTCTCTCCGGGGCGAATTGTTTAGTCAGGCCTATTGACTAGCTGACTGGAGAGACGGATCCGGGGGATGCTGGCCCTTCCTCGTCGCCGTCCTGTTCGAGTTCCGACAGGATGTCCACGAGCTCGCGCACACGACCACGCGCGAGCGGGCGGAGATCGTTGATCATGGGCTCGTCATTGGCGAGCCAGGCCTGGGCTTCGGCGAGTTCCTCGACGGTCGCGCCGGTTCCGATGATCTGTGCAATCGTGACGTCGTCAGCTCCGCTGACGGCCTTGGTGACGTCGTCGCGTGAGAGGTGCGGCATGGTCGTTCTCCTCTTGGCGGACTCGCACCGATCAATCGTGAAGATCGCCTAACAGTTCCACCGGTCCAGCTGGCTATCCGTGCCATTCGATTTAATGAAACCGTCGCCGTGAACCGGGATTGCCCCATACACAGGTTCGCCGCCAAGTGCTGCAATCCAAGTGCTGCAATCAGGTGCTGCGATCAAGTGCCAAGATCCCTGCTGATCGATCGGTGTCAGCATAATCATCGTCGGCGAAGCCTGCTCATAGCCAGCTCAGGATATCGCCATGAAACGAGATCTCGTCGCTCCCAAACATCCTGTCTTCGACGAGCTTCATCCCAAGATCTACGCGGCCGCAGCCGGCCTTGTCGGTTGGTTCGCGCTGATGGCCTGGCTGCTGTTCGACCGCAGCAGTGATGTCAGCCTGTCCCTCGGCTTGGTCACGTTGCTGTTCGTGGTCGCGATCCTGCTGCCGTGGACATTGTCGCGGGTCTGGAGGAGGTACCGGATGCCGCATGAACCGCACCTCCGGCCGATGCCGCTGCACGACTGGGAGGCCGGAGAATTCAAGGTTTGGGGCGCAAGACTTCGCGGTTCGCACGCTGCGATCGACGTCCTGTTGCCGCTGATGGCCGTGTCGCTCGGCCTGACGGCGATCGGGATCGTCTTCGTGATCGTGCGGGCGCAGGTCTTGTCCTAGCCGCAAGGTCAACAGAGGCGAGGGATTGCCGGCCTAGCGGTTGCTGACCTGGAGCGGGCCACCGGTGGCGTCCGACATGCGGGCGATGGCGCCGTTGCGGCCGCTCATCATGCCGTCGAGACGGTCGCGTTCCTTCTCGAAGCCCGCCAGCATCGGGCCCTCCAGCGAACGGCCGCGCGGCAGTTTCACGCGCATCGGGTCGACGAAGCGGCCGTTGACGAGGATTTCGTAGTGCACGTGGGGGCCGGTCGACTGGCCGGTCGAACCGACGAAGCCGATAACCTGGCCCTGGCGCACCTTCTTGCCGGGCTCCATGCCCTTGGCGAAAGCCGACATATGGCCGTAGGCGGTCTCGTAGCCGTTGTTGTGCTTGATGCGGACGTATTTGCCGTAACCGCCTTCGAGCTGGGCCTTTTCGATCACGCCGTTTCCGGCGGCGAAGATCGGCGTGCCGTAGGCGGTGGCCCAGTCGACGCCGGTGTGCATCTTCACGAAGCCGAGGATCGGATGGCGGCGGCCGCCGAAGCCGGAGCGCATGATGGCGCTGTTGACGGGCTTGCGGACCAGGAACTTCTTCGCGCTTTTGCCGGTCTCGTCATAGTAATCGACGACGCCGTCATCGGAGCTCTGATAGCGATAATATTTCTTGGTTTCGCCGCCAACCGTGAGCGAGGCGAACAGCACTTCGCTCTTGTCGACCGCCGTCGAGCCCTCGTCTTCGCCGGCATAGAACACGTCGAACGAGTCGCCCGGCTGCACCTTGCGCTGGAAATCGACGTCGTAGGAGTAGATCTTGATCATGTCGTCGATGACCGGCATCGGCACTTTGTTGCGCATCGCGGTCTCGTAGATGCTCTGGTAGAGCCGCACGCCGCTGCCGTCATCATCCTCATCGTCGTCGCTGTTGGCGTTTGCGGTCGCCTCGGCGACGGTGTTCATGCTGGAGACGTCGACCGCGACGTATTTGCCGAGATCGGACAGCGCGGCGATGGCCTGCACCGTGGTGTCGTTGGCGACGATGACCCGGAACGGCTGCAGCCGTGCGCCGGGGCTTGCGGGCGCCATCAGGATGCGAAGTTTTTCGCCTTCCTTGATGCCGCCGTCGCGGCCGCGGGGGCCGAGCGTTGCGGCGATCGACTTGATTTCGTCAGGCGTGGCGCCGAGATCGCGCAGCACGGAGGAGACCGAGTCGCCCTTCTTGACGACGTGGACGCGCTCGCCGTTGGGATTGCCGCCGGTGATCTGCTCTTTGGTTTTCGGCAGCAGCGTGACGTTTTCCGGCACCACGCGGGTCTCGAAGCCGGCATAGGGATCGGACGGCGACACTTCGGTGGCGTAGGCCATCTTCATGTCGGATCTGTTGATGTCAGACTTGCCAGTCACGCCGGAAACGTCGGCGGTGGCATTTGCGAGCGAGGCGTAGCGCACCCCGCCATTGCCGCGCCAATTGGCGGCGTCGCGCACCCGCATCAGGATGTCGTCGAGCGCCACCACGGCGGAAATCTTGGCCTTCGGCAGCACCGGCGAGAGGTCTTTGGTGACGAAGGAGACCTCGGCGTCGGGCTCGACGGCTTCAGGATTGTTCGGATCGTCAGCGGCGGTCTTCGGATCGGAGCCGACGTCGGTGAGCAGACGCTGCGCATTGAACGGCGGAATCTTCGCCGACAGGTCGCTGGTCGTCATCGACAGATTGCCGGCGATCCGGACGAAGGGGCGCACGCGCATCACGTCGCGGTTGCCGACGCGGGCGACCGTCGAGACGCGCACGATGTTGCGCGAGGCGGTGGAGTCGTTCGGCGGCGGCAGGCGGTCGCTCTTGTGCAGCGTGGCGGTGCGATCGGCGGCGCCGAATGCACCACGCAGCGCGCCCTCGACCCGCTCCGGCACCTTGGCGAAGGTCATTTCGCCGTCGAGAGACGCGAAAACGGCGCCGCCGATCAGGGCTGCGCCGCAGAGTCCGGTCAGAATTGTGCCGCTGAACCATTGCACCGAGACGCGACGGCGATCGATGACGGCGGCCTCGGAACCATCGACCGACAGCGGCGGCTCGTGACCGAGATCGATGATCCCGGTCTCACGCCCGTAAGCGCCGCGTGACGTCCTCTGGTTCAACCCAAGTCCCCCAATCAACGACCCGAGATCCTTCGCCTCACCCCTCTCTCCGGTCGCCCTCTTGCAGGGGTATCGCGGAAAAAGCCGTGCCGCACAGGTGTTCGCGCTCAGTAGGCCCCGGATGAGGGCCCGGCCGAATTTACGAACAGCAAGGCAGGTGAAGGTCTCTCGATGTCTTTCGAATGTCCGAAGAAGGCCGCGTCATCATCAGATCGCCTTCTCTGAACCCCATGAAAATCGCGGGCAGCCCTCACTGGCATCCGCGCGATTCAAGCTTGTCTCTTATCAGAACGCCGCGGGAATGTGGCTCAAGTACGGCGCCTAATATGGAAAAAGTTTCCTGAACGGCCGGGCGCGAGGGCCCCAGGCCGAGGGCGCCGCAAGCCGCTTCCCAAGTCCCCGCCCATGCCCGATCCCGGACTCCCACCCGGGCCCCTCCGGAGCCCTTTCCCAGCCCCCTGCGAGCCAATTTTTTTCAGATTTTTTACCGGGCGGCTTCGCTCCGCCGCCTCCACGATCTTCTAATCGACTGGAATCGCTGGATTATTTTCGACAATCCACTGTGCGACGTTTTGTTGACGATGGGCGTTGACAATCCCGGGCGGGGGGGCCTATAACCCGACCACTGAGCGCGGCGCCGCCGGGTCACTGACCAAGGCGAGCGAACGCGCCACTGATGCTCCTCACCTCGTTGAGTGCACAACAGCCGACACAAATCGGTTGGAGTTCATTCGTCGCCGGTAAGGGTGTCGGAACCCTTCCACTCTGGAAGGTTGGGGCCTCCTGGTCCCGGGCTGTTTGACAAGTGAAGATGAAGAAAGAGAAACGTGGACGGCGGAGTCCTTGCGGGTCTCGCATCTCGAAAGCTTCGGCTTTTCTGATCGAGACCGGACGAAAGACTTCGGCGGTACACGTTTCAAAGGAAACACCATCGTTGCCAGCGATGTGAATCGCAGGCAGCACATCGATTTCGGTCGATGAAAAAATGGTGGGACCTCGTCAAACGTTGTGATCAGCCGGTTCAAAGTTCAAGTCCAACTTGAGAGTTTGATCCTGGCTCAGAGCGAACGCTGGCGGCAGGCTTAACACATGCAAGTCGAGCGGGCGTAGCAATACGTCAGCGGCAGACGGGTGAGTAACGCGTGGGAACGTACCTTTTGGTTCGGAACAACACAGGGAAACTTGTGCTAATACCGGATAAGCCCTTACGGGGAAAGATTTATCGCCGAAAGATCGGCCCGCGTCTGATTAGCTAGTTGGTAGGGTAATGGCCTACCAAGGCGACGATCAGTAGCTGGTCTGAGAGGATGATCAGCCACATTGGGACTGAGACACGGCCCAAACTCCTACGGGAGGCAGCAGTGGGGAATATTGGACAATGGGGGCAACCCTGATCCAGCCATGCCGCGTGAGTGATGAAGGCCCTAGGGTTGTAAAGCTCTTTTGTGCGGGAAGATAATGACGGTACCGCAAGAATAAGCCCCGGCTAACTTCGTGCCAGCAGCCGCGGTAATACGAAGGGGGCTAGCGTTGCTCGGAATCACTGGGCGTAAAGGGTGCGTAGGCGGGTTTTTAAGTCAGGGGTGAAATCCTGGAGCTCAACTCCAGAACTGCCTTTGATACTGAAGATCTTGAGTCCGGGAGAGGTGAGTGGAACTGCGAGTGTAGAGGTGAAATTCGTAGATATTCGCAAGAACACCAGTGGCGAAGGCGGCTCACTGGCCCGGTACTGACGCTGAGGCACGAAAGCGTGGGGAGCAAACAGGATTAGATACCCTGGTAGTCCACGCCGTAAACGATGAATGCCAGCCGTTAGTGGGTTTACTCACTAGTGGCGCAGCTAACGCTTTAAGCATTCCGCCTGGGGAGTACGGTCGCAAGATTAAAACTCAAAGGAATTGACGGGGGCCCGCACAAGCGGTGGAGCATGTGGTTTAATTCGACGCAACGCGCAGAACCTTACCAGCCCTTGACATGTCCAGGACCGGTCGCAGAGATGTGACCTTCTCTTCGGAGCCTGGAACACAGGTGCTGCATGGCTGTCGTCAGCTCGTGTCGTGAGATGTTGGGTTAAGTCCCGCAACGAGCGCAACCCCCGTCCTTAGTTGCTACCATTTAGTTGAGCACTCTAAGGAGACTGCCGGTGATAAGCCGCGAGGAAGGTGGGGATGACGTCAAGTCCTCATGGCCCTTACGGGCTGGGCTACACACGTGCTACAATGGCGGTGACAATGGGATGCTAAGGGGCGACCCTTCGCAAATCTCAAAAAGCCGTCTCAGTTCGGATTGGGCTCTGCAACTCGAGCCCATGAAGTTGGAATCGCTAGTAATCGTGGATCAGCACGCCACGGTGAATACGTTCCCGGGCCTTGTACACACCGCCCGTCACACCATGGGAGTTGGTTTT